>JASHVE010000055.1 GCA_030039675.1 Acidobacteriaceae bacterium
GCCAATGTGCGGCAGATTGTGTTCCCGGAGCTGGATTCGGAGTATCGCGTGGTGACCGCAGGCGACCGCAACGCAGGCCGTGGACTCACGGTGCAGAACCTGCATTGCTCAGAGCTGGCGCGGTGGCCCGGCAACCCGGCCGAAACGCTGGCCGGATTGCGCGCGGCCCTGGCGCCTGACGCCGAGCTGATCCTGGAGTCGACGCCGGACGGCGTGGGCGGCTGCTTCCACGAGGAGTGGCTGCGCGCCGCCGAAACCGGCACAGTGCGGCATTTCTTCCCCTGGTGGATGGAGCGGCGCTACCACACCGAAGCCGTGGACGAGACTACGCTGACCGAGGAAGAGCGAGCGCTGAAGAAGCAAGCGCGGCTCACGCTCGCGCAGATCGGCTACCGGCGGCAGATCCGCGCCAACTTCCGCGGCCTGGCCGCGCAGGAGTACGCCGAAGACGAAGAGAGCTGCTTCCGTGCCAGCGGCGAGCCGGTCTTTGAAATCGAGGCCATTGAGGCGCGGCTCCGCGAGGTTCCGGAACCGGTCGAGCGCCGCCGCAACGGCGAGCTGGAGATCTGGCTGCCGGCCATCGCAGGCCGGCAGTATCTGGTGGCCGTCGATCCAGCCGGAGGCGGCAGCGGCGGCGATTATTCCGCCATCGAGGTGCTGGAAATGGAGACGGGCCTGCAATGCGCAGAGTTCGCCGGGCACGTGGGCGGACTCGAACTGGCGCGGCTGATCTCCGAGCTCGCCGGGGAATACGGCGGGGCCTGGGTTGTAGTGGAAAGGAACAATCACGGCAGCGGCGTGCTGGCCTATCTGGAGGCGCCGTGCGGCTACGAACGTGTTTATCGTCAAAAAGGCCAGCCCGGCTGGCTCACCACCTCGCTGAGCCGGCCCGCGGCGCTGGGCAGGCTCGCGGCTGCACTGGTGGACGAACCCCAGCGCTTCCTGAGCCGCCGTTTCCTCGGCGAGTGCCGAAGCTTCGTGCGGCTCAAGAACGGCAGCGCCGGAGCCCGCGCCGGTACCCACGATGACCGGGTGATGGCCCTGGCCGTCGGCCTCGCCGCGCGCGCGGAGATCTTTCACGGCTGTAAGCTGCCGGCTGGCAGCTGACAGCTATTCGTGCTTAGAATGCGAAAGACATCGGCACGCAGACGAGGTGAGGGTTGGCGGTTCTGGCGGTGCAGCAGATCCGGCGGATGCGGGGCGGCGCGCAGGGGCAGCTGATGCTCGGCGCCGACGGGCACCCCTACGTCGTCAAGTTCCAGAACAACCCGCAGCACACGCGGGTGCTGGCCAACGAGTTTCTGGCTTCGCGGCTGGCGCTCGCCGCCGGGCTCACCGTGCCGCAACCGGAGCTGGTCGAGGTCTCAAGCTGGCTGATCGAGAACACTCCTGAACTGGAGATGGACCTCGGCAGCCAGAGGCGGGAGCGCTGCCGGCCCGGACTCCAGTTCGGCTCGCGTTACGCCGGCGGCACTATGCCCGGGCAGGTGGTGGACTATCTGCCCGAGGAGCAGCTTGCAGAAGTGAAAAATCTTGCCGAGTTCGCCGGCATCCTCGCTCTCGACAAATGGACCGGCAATGCCAACGGCCGCCAGGCGGTCTTCGTGAAACGGCAGCGGGAGCGGCGCTACAAGGCGGTCTTCATCGACTTCGGCTACTGCTTTCACGCCGGTGAGTGGCGGTTCGAGGATGCTCCGCTGCGTGGCGTCTACTTTCGGAACTCTGCCTACCAAGAGATAAGAGGATGGGAATCCTTTGAGCCTTGGCTGACGCGGATGGAGACGATGCCGGAGGATACGGTCTGGGCGGCGGCGAGCGAGATCCCGCCGGAGTGGTACGGAGGCGATCTCGGCGAGATGGAAGCGCTGGTCGAGAAACTGCTCGTGCGCCGCAACCGGATTCGCGAGCTGATCGAGGCCTTCGCGCGCTCCGACCGCAGGCCATTTCCCCAATGGGGAACCCGTACGGAAGAAACCACGGACGAACTCTGGAATGCCTCCCGCTGGGGGACTACCATATCCGGAAGCGTGCATTGAGCCGGCAGAAAGAGCGCGGAGATTCGGCACAGAGATCAGGACAGAGATTGGGGCAGAGATCAGGACCGAAATCAGGGATGACCAGCGAAAACGAACGGCAAGCCTGCGAGTTTCAACTGCTCCGGTATGTGCCCGATCCGGTGCGGAACGAGTTTGTGCACATGGGCGTGATCCTGCGCGCGGCCGGCCCGCCGGTCCGCAGCGAAGTCCGGTTCACCCGCGACTGGCGCCGGGTGCGCTGTCTCGATCCGGACGCCGACACGGCGTTGCTCGAAGCGATGGAAACCGATCTCCGGCGGCGGCTGCAGAGCGAACCGGAAGGCCGGCTGATGCAGCTTCTTGAGGACTCGCTCTCGCTGGGCGTGCAGATCACCGCGGCCAAGGCATATCTCGCCGAGAGCCTGCCTGCGGGGATCGAGGAGCTGATGCGGCTCTATGTCGACCCTCCGCCCCGGGAGAAGCTGCCCCGGCTGAGCGGGCGCGCGGCCATCCAGGCCAGGATGCGCGCGGAGTTCGAGCACGCGGGCGTGTGGGATCTTTTGAGAAAGAGAATTGCCGCATCCGACTATACCCGGCCCGGCGATCCGCTGCGGATCGATGCCGGCTACAGGCCCAACGGCCTCATCCGCATGTTTCACGCCGTGAGCCTTGACCCGGGAATCGCCGCGGGTGTCGAGATGGCCAAGGTGCTGGCCTTTTCAGCAGCCGGCCTGCACTCCGGCGTAGCCCGCGTGGAGAAGGCCGAGCTGGAGCTGACGGCGGTGATCGAGCCCGCGGCGAAGCTGGGCGCCACGGATGACGAGCCGGAACGGCTGGCGCTGTACCGCTTCGGGGTCGAGACGATGGAGGAGCACCGCATCCGCGTGCTCACCACCTCAGACCTGGGCCGCGTAGCGGAGACGGCGCGGCGCGAGCTGCGGGTGTAGCCTCCACGGCCGATTGATTCACCGCTGCTACAATCAAAGAGGCCGAACACTGTCGGATTCCCTGCGGGCGCGATCCCTAAAACCGATTCCCAAAGCTGATCCTAGGAACGATGACCCTCCGCCTCTTCAACACCCTCTCGGGACAACTGGACCCGCTCGCACCCTCCGACGGCAACGTGCTGCGGATGTATGCCTGCGGCCCGACGGTCTACGATTACGCGCACATCGGCAACTTCCGGACATTTCTGCAGATCGACGTGCTGCGCCGGTTCCTGCGCCTAACCGGTATCGAAGTCAAGCACGTGATGAATGTGACCGACGTGGACGACAGGATCATCCGCAACGCGGCCGAGGCTGGTGTGCCGATCGGTGCGTATACCGCCGAGTACGAGCGGGCCTTCTTCGAGGACCTCGACTGGCTGCACGTGGAGCGGCCGGAGCAGGTCGCGCGGGCCACTGAAAATATTCCGCGCATGGTGGAGCTGATCCAAAAATTGGAAGAAAAGGGCGCCGCCTACCGCACCGAGGACGGCTCGTGGTACTTCCGGCTGGCGGCCTTTCCCGCCTACGGCAAGCTGAGCAAGAAGGACCTGAGCGGCATGGAGGATGGCGCGCGCGTCGATGTGGACGAGTACGAGAAGGACTCGGCCCGCGACTTCGCGCTGTGGAAGGCGGCCAAGCCCGGCGAAACCTCCTGGGAGACGCTGATCGGCCGCGGACGGCCCGGCTGGCACATTGAGTGCTCGGCGATGGCCATGACCTACTTGGGCGAGAGCTTCGACCTGCACGCCGGCGGCGAGGACCTGATGTTCCCACACCACGAGAACGAGATCGCGCAGAGCGAGACGGCCACGGGAAAACAGTTTGCCCGGCACTGGATGCATGTGCGCTTCCTGCTGGTGGACGGGCGCAAGATGTCGAAGAGCGAGGGAAATTTTTATACCCTGCGCGATTTGCTGCTCAAAGGCTACAAGGCCTCGGCCATCCGCCTGGCGCTGATCTCGGTTCCCTACGGCCGCCAGCTCAATTTCACCTTCGACGGCCTCACCGAGGCCACCAACGGCATCGAGCGGCTGCGGACCTTCCGCGCGCGGCTGACCGAAGGCGCCTTCGCGGCCGGCGAAAACCCGCAGCTCCGGGAGATGGCGCAAACGGCGCAACAGAACTTTCGCGCCGCGCTCGCCGACGACCTGAATACTGCCGGGGCGCGCGCGCCGGTCTTCGACCTCGTGCGCAGCGCCAATACCGCCATCGACCAGGGGCAGTTCCTGGCCGGCGACCGCGATGCGATTCTTGCGGTTCTGAAAGACTTCGACTCCGTCTTCGACGTGATCGAGGATCACGATGCCGAGCCCACGCGGTTGGCCCTTGAATGGGCCGAGCAAACCGGGCGGATGGCCAATGTAGCGCCCGAGCTGCTGGCGCGCCAGTCGATCACCGACGAGCAGGTGGAGGCGCTCGTGGCCGAACGTGCACAGGCCAAGAAGCAGCGCAACTTTGCCCGCGCCGATGCCATCCGCAACGAGCTCACCCAGAAGGGTATTCTCATTGAGGATTCCAAAGACGGTGTGCGGTGGAAACGCAAGTGAAGAGCAGCTTTCGGCTCTCAGCCGTCAGCTTTCAGCTTGTCGGGGAACTTGCTGATGTGGAAACTCTCTTGATCTGACGTAGACTGAACAAGACGGAGTCGTAGATTCTGATGGAATTTCAGATTGTTTTCGATCGGGAGGAGGACGGCCGCTGGATCGCCGAAATCGAAAGCCTGCCAGGCGTGCTTACGTACGGAGCGACTCAGGCAGAGGCCCGATCGAAAGTGGAAGCTTTGGCATTGCGCGTGATCGCAGATCGAATTGAAATCGATCAAAGTGCACCTGATCAGGTGCGATTTGCAGTCGCCTAGCTTAGTGTTGTGGCTTTAGCTTGCGCGCTTTGCACTAGCGTGATCTAGTACGGGCATGAGCAGGTTCCCATCCACAAGCGCAAAGAGGGTTTATCGTGCGTTGCTAAGGATTGGATGGCAGGAAAAGCCACGAATCAGCAAAGGCGGTTCGCACAAGCAGCTCGGGAATCCCAACTTCCCCTATCAATACCATGGGCCTTTCACGATTCTGACGAAATCGGACCGGTCATGCTTGCTAAAATTGCGAAACGCACCGGGTTAAAACCCGAAGACCTCTGAACACGGAAAGCGAAGCCGCATGGAAGCCCAAGAAGCCCAGGAGTTGCAGGAACACGCCGAGCACGGAGCGCAGGAGTCGGCGATGCGGCCGGTAGCGTTCACCATGAGCGTGCTGGCCGTGCTGGTCGCCGTGACCACGGTCCTCGGCCATCGTACGCACACCGAGGCGGTGCTCACGCAGAACAAGGCAACAGACCAGTGGAACCTCTATCAGGCGCACAAGATCCGTTCGAACAACACGGAGCTGATCTCCGACCTGTTGAGCGCGGTCACGATTGCGAATCCTGACGCGGCCAAAAAGATCGAGAAATCCTATGCCGATCATCAGGCCAAGTGGGCGCAGGATCTGAAGGAGGCGCAGGAGAAGGCTGAGGGGCTCGAAGCACAGGTGGAAAAGGCCGAGGCCCGTGCCTCGCGCTTCGATCTCGCGGAGGCGCTGCTGGAGATCGGCCTGGTCATCACCTCCGTAACGCTGCTGACGCGAAGCCGCATCTACTGGTATGCAGGGATTGTTTTTTCCGTTGCCGGCATCGCCTCCGTGATCTCGGCGTATTTCCTCTGATCGACGCAGCCTGCGGCAGATGAATGGAACACAATGTCCGGCAAATGAGGTGTTCCCATGGGAAGAGTTGCAATGGCGACCGGACTGATCGCGGCGTGCACAACGCTCTTCGCGCAGGCCCCGGCGCCCAAGGATCTGGCGACCGCCCTTGGCTTCAGCTATGACCTGCCCTCGGATTGGACCGTCGTCGAGGTCAAGCCTTCCTCTCAGGAGGCAAAGACCCCGCCGGCGCAGGCGCCCATCACTGAGGAGCAGAAGAAAGGCACCGCCTGCATCCAGGTAGCGCTGACGGCGATGCACGGCACGCCCTCCTCTGTGGTTGTCGTCGTCGCGCTGCCCTTCGACTGCTATGGGCAGACAATGTCCGACCAGGACCTGAAGGGATTCGGTTCGGGCGCGGCCGATGGGCTCAAGCAGGCCTTCGACATCATCCAGCCAGTCTACGGTTCGTACTCGCTCGGCAGCCATCATCTCTGGATCGAGCGCGCCAAGGGCAGTCCGAAGGGCAAGCCGGAAACGCAGTACACGATGGAGATCGCCTGCTCCATGCTGCGCAAGGGAGCTGCCTGCTGGATGGCGATGGCTGCTGACGAGGCCAGCCTTCATGCTTTTGAGAGCGGTCGCGTAACCCTGGACGGCGAGGCGGCCACGCAGCTGGTGCCGCCCACGGCATTCAATCAGGCGCCGTCGTAGAGTTAAATTGTAGATTCAATGCGGGTTCGCCAATTCGTCCCTGCCGCTGGAGACTGCTGCAGGCGCGTCCCCGCCAGTCCTCATGCTATCCTAATGCCAGCGGAAACCCTTATGCAGGTGCACATTACCAAGGAGCTGCTGACAGTCCCAGCCATTAAAAGCTGGTCTCGGTCGCGCGCGCGTTGCATCTGCCCGCGGCGGCATCTGCGTGTGCTGCCCATCCGCACCCGACCTAGCCTCTTCGGCGGCGACTAAGCAACTCCGGCCGCCGAAGATCCTCGCTCGCCTTCGGACCCGCCCGGGTCCACGGAAATGGACGATCCCGCCTGAGCGGGACCGCGGCTCGCTACGCAGCCGAGGCCGCACAACCAAATCTGCCGAGGAGATGGCGTTATGAATCGACAAGAATTACACGCTCAATATGGACCGAAACTCGTCTGTCCTCTTCCGGGACCCAAGGCCAAAGCGGCCGTAGCCGCCGACAGCCGTCTCATCTCGCCCAGTTACACGCGCTCCTATCCGCTGGTGGCCAAAAGCGGCCGCGGCATCCGTGTGACCGATGTGGACGGCAACGAGTTTCTCGACTTCGCCGCCGGCATCGCCGTGAACTCGACCGGCCACTGCCATCCCGAAGTCGTCGCCGCCATCCAGAAGCAGGCCGCCGAGCTGCTGCACATCTCGGGCACCGATTTCTACAACGAGCACCTCACCAACCTGGCCGAGCGGCTCTCGGCCGTTGCCCCCATGCCCGGCCCGCACAGGTTTTTCTACGGCAACTCAGGCGCGGAGACCATCGAGTGCGCGCTGAAGCTGGCCCGCTATCACACCGGCCGCCAGCAGGTGATCTCGTTCTTCGGAGCCTTCCACGGCCGCACCATGGGCGCACTCTCGCTGACCGGATCGAAGCCGCAGCAGAAGCGCCGCTTCTCGCCGCTCGTTCCCGGCGTGACGCACGTCCGCTACCCGTACACCTATCGCGGCTGCACCGGCGGAGCCGAGGAGCAGGAAGCCTTCAGCCTGGCCTGTGCGCGGTACATCGAAGAAAAGCTCTTCAAGACCGTCCTGCCACCGGAAGAAGTCGCCGCCATCTTCATTGAACCCATCCAGGGCGAGGGTGGTTATGTGGTGGCGCCGGACAACTTCATGCGCGAGCTGCGCGCCATCTGTGACCGGCACGGTATTTTGCTGGTCGTAGACGAGGTGCAGTGCGGCGCCGGACGCACGGGCAAGTGGTGGGCTGTGGAGCACTCCGGCGTTGAGCCCGACATGGTTTGCATCGCCAAGGGCATCGCCAGCGGCATGCCGCTCGGCATCTGCATGACGCGCGCCGAATCATGGACTGGGTTCCCGGCTCACACGCATCGACCTTCGGCGGAAACCCTGTTTCCATTGCGGCCGCGCTGGCCACGATGGACATCCTGGAACGCGAGGGCATCGCCAACGCGGCCCGCGTGGGCCAGTTCATGCTCGAGCGGCTGCGCGGCTGGGTGAAGACGCACCCGCTAGTGGGCGAAGTGCGCGGCCGCGGCCTGATGATAGGCCTCGAGCTGGTCAAAGACAAGCAGACCCGCGAGCCCGCCGTGGAGCTGCGCAACCGTGTGGAGACGCTGGCCTTCGAGCGCGGCCTGATGCTGCTGGGCTGCGGCGAAACTTCGCTGCGGCTCTCGCCGCCGCTGATCGTCAGCCAGGAAGAAGCCACCGTCGCGCTCGACATTCTGGAAGAAGCGCTGACGATCGTCGAAAAAGAACACGAACAGGCATCGGTGGAAGTGGCGACAGCCTGAGTATCACAATCTGCGAAACGAAACGGAGCCGGCGATACATTCGCCGGCTCTGCTTTTTTACGATTGCGCCCTGCGCCCCTGTGCAGGAGAATGGGGTGCAATGCCATGGCTGGAACAGTTGCGAATCGGCGGGCTGGAGCGCGC
>JASHVE010000056.1 GCA_030039675.1 Acidobacteriaceae bacterium
GGCGTCGCCTTTGAAGTGAATGACGAAACCGCGGGGTTCGATGCAAACGTGATCGAGAATACGCCCGATGTGGAGATGAAGATTGTCGATCAGACGCTGCGCATCCGCTCGGCCCGGACCGCGAGCCGCTATCTGGGTGAGAGCGCTCCGGTCCTGAAAGACGCGGAAGGGTTTGTGGATACAGCCGACATCGTGCAACTGCGGAACGGAAGATACTTCTTTGCCGGGCGGCGCGACGGCATGATCAACGTGGGAGGATTGAAGATCTACCCCGAAGAGATCGAAGAGGTGATCAACCGGCATCCCGAGGTGCAGATGGCGCTGGTGAGGACCAAGCAGAATCCGATTACGGGCGCGTTGGTAGTTGCAGATGTGGTTCTGAAGAGCGGGCAGGGAAGCGCGCTTCGGGATCTGAGCGCCATCCAGCAGGACATCCTTCTGCTCTGCCGCGAAGCTCTCTCCTCGCATAAAGTGCCTGCAGCGGTCCATTTTGTCTCTCAACTTGCTGTTGCCGAATCGGGGAAAGTGATGCGTCGCAGTGCGTAGTGTGATCGTCACGGGCGGCAGCCGCGGCCTCGGGTTGGGGATTGCGCGCAGGCTTGCCGGCGCGGGCTACTCGGTAATTGCCATTGCCCGCAAGGAGAGTGGCGAACTGCAGGCGGCCATTCAGCAGGCACCTTCTGGAAGCATTCACTTTGTGCCTTTCGATCTTGCCGAGATCGAGCGGATCGCCGATCTCGTCAAACAACTGAGAAAAGAATTTGGGCCGAGCTATGCGCTGGTGAACAACGCAGGGATCAGCTTCGATGGGGCTCTGGCGTTGATGCCGAATCCGCAGATCGAACAAGTGGTGCGGGTAAACACAATTTCGCCAATCGTATTGACGAAGTATGTGGTGCGCTCGATGATGGCCGACGGAGGCGGAAGAGTGGTGAACATCGCATCGATCATCGCTTCCACGGGCTACAGTGGGCTCTCGGTTTACGGCGCGACCAAGGCCTCCCTGGTGGGCTTTACGCGGTCGCTGGCGCGCGAAGTCGGGCGCATGGGTGTGAACGTCAACGCTGTAGCGCCGGGATTCATCGCTACAGAGATGACAAAAGGCCTGAAAGAGGCCGATCTCGAGCGGGTGCAGAGCCGTAGCGCGCTGAAACGGCTGGCGGAAGTGGACGACGTAGCCGGCGCGGTCGAGTTTCTACTGAGCGATCAGGCGAAGAACATTACGGGCACAGTACTGACTGTAGACGCAGGGAGCACGGCGTGAACGCAATAGAGATCATGTCACCTGTCAGGGCGGACGATTCTCCATCCAAAGCGTGGCTGCGGGCGCTCGAGTTGACAGCTCCGATTTCCAGGAACCCGAACCGCGTGTTGCCGGATGTGATGGAGGATTTGGCCGAGCGCTGGGGCGATGCGCCGGCCCTGTTGTCCGATCGTGAGTCATTCAGCTTTCGTGAATTATCAGCGCGCGCTAACCAGTACGCGCGTTGGGCGCTCGATCAGCCGCTTGCCAAAGGCGAAGTGGTTGCCCTACTGATGAACAACCGGCCAGAGTACTTTGCTCTCTGGCTTGGCATCACCCGAGTGGGCGGTGTGGTCGCACTGCTGAACACAAATCTGGTCGGGTCATCGCTTTCGCATTGCATCCGCACAGTCGAACCGAAGCACCTGATCGTAGGCAGTGAGCTATTGGGAGCGCTGCAGTCTGCTTCAACCTCACTTTCTAATTCCCCCAAGATATGGATCCATGGAAGCGCGGACACTGGATTGTCGCGTGTCGATCACGCGGTGAACGAGCAATCGGGAGAGAGGTTGACCCCGGACGAACGGATTCCGGTTTCAGTTAACGACCTGGCGCTTTATATCTTTACCTCCGGGACAACAGGGTGGCCCAAGGCGGCGAAAATCAGCCATGCGCGGGTGCTGCAGTGGACTCATTGGTTTGCCGGCATGATGGATACCCAGTCGACGGACAGAATGTACAACTGCCTGCCGATGTATCACAGCGTTGGCGGAGTGCTGGCTCCCGGCGCGATGCTGATCGGCGGCGGCAGCGTGGTGCTGCGCGAGAAGTTTTCCATGAGCCAATTCTGGCACGATGTAGTCCGCTGGGACTGCACAATATTCCAATACATAGGAGAGTTCTGCCGCTATCTGCTCCGCGCCGAAGAGACGGAAGATGCCTTGCGCCACCAGATCCGCCTGGCCTGTGGAAATGGGTTGGCGCCGGATATATGGGGAGAATTCAAGGAGCGTTTTTCGATTCCACGGATATTCGAGTTCTACGCTTCGACGGAGGGAGGCGTCTCGCTGTTCAATGTGGAAGGAAAGCCTGGATCCATTGGCCGCACTCCTCCGTACCTCAAACACCGCTTCCCCGTGGCCCTGGTGCGGTTCGACGTTGAAGTAGGCGAGCCGGTTCGTAACGAGGACGGGCTTTGCATCGAATGCAGTCCGAATGAAGTAGGCGAGGCGATCGGGAGGGTTTCTTCGGACCTGGCTCAGATCGGAAGCCGCTTTGACGGCTACAAGGACGAGAGCGCCTCTCAAAAAAAGATCCTGCGCAACGTTTTTCGTCTGGGAGACGCCTGGATCCGAACCGGCGACCTGATGCGGAAGGACGAAAAGGGATATTACTACTTTGTCGACCGGATCGGTGACACTTTCCGTTGGAAAGGCGAGAATGTTGCCACGTCGGAGGTTTCGCAGGCGATCAGCTTATTCCCAGGAATAAGGCACGCTAATGTTTATGGTGTGACGGTCCCTTTGGCGGCGGGCAGAGCTGGAATGGCGGCAATCGTAGCCGAGCCGGGCATCGATCTCCAAAACCTGCGCTCACATCTCTCAAATTGTCTTCCGACCTACGCGCGCCCACTCTTCGTGCGGCTGTGCGACGAGATGGATCTGACCGGAACGCACAAGTACGCGAAGACCGAGCTTGTGGGCCAGGGATTCGATCCGGGCGCCACAGCGGATGCAATTTACTTTAACTGCCCCGAGACGCAGCAGTTCCTCCGGATGGACGCTGAGCTCTACGAACGCATACTGGACGGCCAGGTGCGCTTGTGAGCGGCTGGTGGTTGACTGAAGCCATGCGAGGTGCGAAAAAAGAGGATTGCGCATGCTGATCGATGTGCTGGGGGATGCGTTCGCAAGCCGCGAGCGGGAGATTGATGCCGGACCGATCACTCCTCACGTGACCCCGGAGGAGATTCGGAGCTATTTGGCTTCCCGGTACGACTTCCGGAAGGGAATAGCGCTCGAAGAAATAATTGCCGACGTGGAGAAGATGCTCAAGACCTGGCAGGTGCAGATCACGCATCCGCGTTACTTCGGACTTTTCAACCCTAGCGTTGCACTGGCCTCAGTGGTCGCGGACACTCTAGTTGCAATGTACAATCCGCAACTGGCGAGTTGGCGCACATCGCCTGCGGCCAACGAAATTGAGAAGTTCACTCTCGATTGGCTCACGGCGAAGTTCGGTTTTCCCGCAGAGACCCTTGCGACATTTACCCACGGCGGAGCGGAAGCGAATCATTCGGCCGTGATTGCCGCACTAACTCGAAGCTTTGCTGAATATGGGAACAAAGGACTCCGGTGTCTAGGTGGCACACCGGTCATTTATCTCTCGCGGGAGGCACACGACTCGTTTTCGAAGATCGCGCATATGACGGGCCTGGGAAGGCAGGCGCTGCGCACGGTTGCGGCGGACCGGCAATTGCGGATGGATATTACGGATCTGAAGAGGCGAGTGGCTGAGGATCGAAGGAACGGCTATATCCCGTTCATGGTGGTTGGTACGTGCGGGACGACGAGTGCCGGGGCGATCGATCCTTTGCGGGAGATTGGAGGCTTTTGTGCGGACAATGGCTTGTGGTTCCATGTTGACGCGGCGTGGGGTGGCGCCGCCATTCTTGCTCCCTCACTCAAGCCATTGCTCTCGGGTATCGAATTGGCGGATTCGATTACGTGCGATGCGCACAAGTGGTTCAGCGTGCCAATGGGCTGCGGCATGTTCTTTTGCCGCCATCCGGAGAATCTGGTCGACGCCTTTCGAACAGACCCTGTCTATATGCCCGCCAAGATCTCCGGTGCTGCGTTTGACCCTTATAAGACGTCGATGCAATGGTCACGTCGGTTCATCGGACTGAAGCTCTTTGTGAGCCTCGCCGCGCAAGGCGAACAGGGACAGGCTGAGAGGATTGAACACCAGGTCCGCATGGGCCAGATCCTCAAGAATCTGCTCGTCGAAACGGGTTGGCAGATCGTGAATGATACGCCACTTCCGTTGGTGTGCTTCACGAGAGAAGGGCTCGACGTGGGGGAGTTTCTCGCGCTGCTGCGCGACCGGCAGATTGCCTGGATGTCGGAGGTGCGGATTGATGGCATTCCCGCAATGCGCGCCTGCGTGACGAGTTTTAAGACCACTGAAGGCGATGTGAAGTGGGTTGTGAGCGAGATGAATCAACTGTTCGCGCAGTACATGCGGGCGCAGCTGGCTCCCGCCGGGCATTGAGAGAAAAAGAGATCTTTCGAATAGACCTTGGCAGCAAATCGTCCAATCTGAATTAGCTCAATTATGGATACATTGATGAAGCAAGAGACAATCGCAGTTCATGGTGGCTACGAACCCGATCCCACGACGAAAGCCGTGGCAGTTCCGATTTACCAAACGGTTTCCTACGCTTTCGACAGTGCCGAGCACGCGGCTGCTCTGTTCAATCTCGAAGCCGATGGATTTCGATACACGCGCATTCAGAATCCGACCACCCAGGTTCTCGAGCGGCGCGTGGCCGCTCTTGAAGGAGGATTGGATGCTCTATGCGTGAGCAGCGGTCAGGCGGCTGTCTCGTACGCGATCCAGAACCTGACCCAGCTGGGGCAAAACGTAGTTTCGGTTCCTCAGCTTTATGGAACAACCCACACGCT
>JASHVE010000057.1 GCA_030039675.1 Acidobacteriaceae bacterium
GTCGTCCTGTTCTGCGTCGGCGATATCTGGCTCCGCCAGATGCTCGGCTGCAGCCGGTAGACCAGCTCCGCTCTTGGCTGGCACTGGCCGGCCGTTCGCTCCGTGGCCGTTCACAAGGACCCAGCCAGCCCCAACTCCTCCGCCCGCTTCTTCATCGCCTCAATGCAGAACCCGATGTGCGCATCGAGATCCACGCCCAGTTCCCCGGCCCCTTGAATCACGTCCTGCCGGTTCACGCCCTTCGCGAATGCCTTGTCTTTCATCTTTTTCCTCACGCCGGCCACCTCCACATCGGCAATCGCCTTGCTGGGCTTCACCAGCGCACATGCGGTCAGAAACCCCGCCAGCTCGTCACAAGCAAACAGCGCCTTGGCCAGATGTGTGGCGCGAGGCACGCCCGAGTACTGCGCGTGACCGAGAATCGCCACGCGCACCTCGTCCGGCCAGCCCTGCCGTTCCAGTTCCCGCACGCCTACGAACGGATGTTCCTCGAGCGAGGGGTAGCGTTCGTAGTCAAAGTCATGCAGCAGGGCCGTGGTCGAGTAGAGCTCGAGGAACCCGGCGCGCTGGTCGCCCGCTAGGCCTAGCCGCTCAACCTCTGCTTCGCCGTAAGCCGCCACGCAGGCCTCCACTGCCAGCGCATGCTTTCGCAGGCTTGCGCTGGCGGTCCATTCCGTCAGCAGTCGCCAAGCCGCTTCGCGGCTGTGAAGAGAATTGGCAGGATTCATCTTTATTTTTCTCCGCTGTTGCTGAATGTGGTTCGCGTTGCTTCGGGTTTCTTCGGGTTTGGCGCTGTTATCTTCGGTTTGACCCCAAGTTTCTACTTGACAATTATGGTTCCTTACCCGAGAGTAGCATTATTGGTGCAAAAAATGGGCACCGTGGAGACGCTTGCTCTGGCGCTCCGCTTATGCCGATGGCTACCACTTTGTTGAGCGCGGAAACACGCGAGGTTGTGCGGTGTGAGTACTGCCGGCTCATGCAATACCGGACCAGCAACTCCCTCTGCAGAAAATGCCACAGGCCCCTCGATGTGGAGGAGCCGGTCCATCTAGCACCGCAATTGGTCGCCAACCAGCCAGCACAGTCCGAGGCAGATTCAGGGTTGCGGGTAGCCGTACAGGTCCGTGAGATCCGGCGCGCCCGGCATCTGAGCCAGCGCCAGCTCGCCAGCCGGATGCAAGTACCCCGCACTTATATCTCCAAAATCGAAAACGGCAAAGCGATCCCGACGCTGGGCTCGCTGGAGAGGCTTGCCGCGGCTCTGGAAGTGGACGTTTGCCAGTTGGTGCGCGACTCCCGCAGCCTCCGCGCCGAAGAGGTCGCGGCGATCCTCAGCGATCCTTTCCTGGCGGAGATCGCAACCCTGTTGCCCCGTCTCGATTCTCTGCATCGCACACTGCTTTACGGCGCGGTACGGGATGCTGCAACAGGACGCCGCCGCACGGCATAAACTTGCACTTTCGGCGCCCGGCTGCAGCGGTCGGGCCGCCTGTTAGCCGCAGGCAATGTGGATGCTGATCTTGTGTCATTGCGAGGCATGGGCGCTTGTGCTAGGGTCGATGATGTGCCGCTCTGGCTGGGTCAGGGTGGCGTTATCGCCGGCGGAGGCCGATTTGCACCTTGAGTGTAGCCCCTCCGCAGCGGCGCCCATCTCATCCCGCCTCAAGCCGGATGTCTCGGGCACCGGAGTGGAAATCGCAATCGCATTGTTGAGGCGAGTCCTTTGTCTTCTTCCCGCACCCTGCGCATTCACGAGCTGACTCCCGAGGAACGCGCTGTCTATGCGAAGCTGAAACCCGAGCGCCTGCCCGAGCATGTAGCCATCATCATGGACGGCAACGGCCGCTGGGCCGGCCGCCGCTCGCTCAAACGCTTCCTCGGTCACCAGCAGGGCGCGCGCAGCGTGCAGCTCGTCACGGAGACCGCCTCACGCATCGGCTTGCCTTGGCTTACACTCTACGCATTTTCGCTCGAAAACAGCCTGCGCCGCCCGCCGGCGGAGGTCAGCTTCCTGATGCGGTTGCTGAAGAGCTATCTGGAAACCAACCTGCAGCGCATGATGGACAACAACGTGCGTATGCGCTACATCGGCCGCACCCACGATCTCCCCGCCGAAGTACAGGAGAAGATGCACTGGGTGGAAGAGGCGACCCGGCACAACACCGGCACCACGCTCACCCTTGCGTTGAACTACGGCGGCCGCTCAGAGCTCGTGGACGCCTTCCGCGGATTGGCCGCGGAGATGCAGCGCAAACACATCAGCGCAGACCGCATCACTGAGCAGGATATCCATCGCCACCTCTACACGGCGCACATGCCGGATCCTGACCTGCTCATCCGCACCTCCGGCGAGATGCGCATCTCCAACTATCTCCTTTGGCAGATCGCCTATACCGAGATCTTCGTCACCGAACGGCTGTGGCCTGACTTCCGCGGCATCCATCTGCTCGAAGCCATCGCCGACTTCCAGCGCCGCGAGCGCCGCTACGGCGGTCTCGGCGAAGATTGCGGGCAGGTAGAGGAAGACCCCGAACAGATCCGCATCGCGGCGAGCTAATTGGAGCCACGCGCGTTCCGTTGGAGCGCCCGTGAAGGTTCGCAACACTACAGAATCGGCGCGTTGAAGTCGGCTATGAACTGGATTCCGGGAACGTCGAGCCGAAGAAGCTGTTTATCGCCCGTAAGAAAAAGGTCGATTCGGGAAGATGCCGCACAGGCAAGGTGAATACTGTCTGGTACCCGCAGTTTCTCCTTCGCTCGCAAATGGCTGAAGATTCTTACAGCACCCGCGTCGAATGGCAGATATGAGAATCCCAGCTCTTCCAGAGTTTCGCGGATTGCGTCTGTCTTTTGTGGATGCGGAGACTTCTCCGCGCCAGCCAAGACCTCGCCCAAAGCCAGATAACTCGTAAAGAGCGCGTCGCCTCGCCGCCGAGTCCGCCCGAGCAACTGCTCTGCCCGATGCCTAAAGGTCGAATGGCCCTCGACGAGGTAGATAAGAAGCATAGTGTCCCAAAAGATGCGGCTCACAGAGCATCTTCCTCGTCGTAGCCGCGCACCCAGCGAAGGAATGCTTCGCCGCCCCCGTACTCCGCCAACTCGTCTTTGAGAATTCCACTGATCTTTCCCGTCACTCGGTGGGCCCATTGCTCAGGGGTCTCTTGTGGGGTTTCCGGGGAATTCTTGCCAGGGACGGGAGCCGCACTGCCGGATTGCGAATCCGGAAACGCAAACCTGTAATGCACGACTACCGTCGTGCTGTTTTTTGAGGGCGGCCCATCAATCGTTTCGATTTGCAGTTCGTTCTCGCGCAAGAACTTTCCACTTGTCAGCGCGGTGCAAACCTGTCGCGCATGATTGCTCGGAAAACCGCTGCCTTCCAAATCGCGGAGCAGTTCTTTGACTGGAATCGAAAACGGCCGCCTTCCGCGTGAGGCCGCCGGACGCACATAGCTGACCGTCGCTCGCGCTCGAACCTGATCACTCAGCCCGTAATTCATCTCCTCCCCCTTCGTCGTCGAGATTCTTGCTTGGCCTTCACATTATGTGACTATTTATGACAGTCTGTCAAATCTAGACATAAGTAAGAATGTTTTTCACGAATAGCACGGTCGGCGAACCGCCCCGGCAGTGTATTCTCTACCCTGAAATGAAACGCATTCTCACTGCCCTGGTCCTTATCCCGATTGTCCTCGTTCTGGTATTTCTTGGACCCAGGTGGCAGTGGCTGTTTACGCTGGCCGTGACCGGGGTGGCTGCTCTGGCGGGGTGGGAGTATCTGGGCCTGACGCAGAAGACCGGCGCCAAGCCGCCGCGTGTCGCCGTAGCATTCGCTCTTCTGCTCCTGTTTGCCGGCAACTTCCAATGGCCTGACTGGAAGTTTGAAATCTTCGGCTTGCTCTGCCTCGCGCTTTTGGTCTACTGTGCCTTCCGCGGCCCGGTGGACCGGGTTATGACCGATACCTCCGCCAGCGTCTTTTGCATGATTTACACCGGACTCACCCTGCTGACGCTCGTCAGCCTCCATGAGCAGGCCGACGGCCCTTCCCTCGTTACCTTTTTGCTCTGTGTGGTCTGGGCGGGCGACTCAACGGCCCTGTACGTCGGCCGCACCTGGGGCCGGCGCAAGCTCGCCCCAAGTCTGAGTCCCGGCAAGACTTGGGCTGGTGCCATCGGATCGGTCATCGGCAGCCTCGCCGCCGCAGGCATCCTGCTGGAGCTGGCCGCACAGCTCCAGGCGCGTGATCTGGCCGTGCTCTCCTATCCCGATGAGATCTGGTACTGGCTCGTTCTCGCATTCCTCATCAACGTCGCAGCCCAGGTTGGCGACCTGGCCGAGTCGGCGCTCAAACGCTCAGCGGGCGTCAAAGACTCTGGCACCCTTATCCCCGGGCATGGGGGCGTGCTCGACCGCATTGATGCCGTGCTGCTCGCCGCGCCGACACTGTGGTACGCTCTGGTTATCCACCAGCGGTTCTGAGCAACCGTTCCAGACTAAGCTAATCTCTTGAAAAGACTCGCCATTCTCGGCTCTACCGGCTCCATCGGCCAAAGCACACTTTCCATTGTCGAACAGTTTCCTGAGCGCTACGCCGTAGCTGCGCTGGCCTGTGGCCGCAACCTGAACGAAGCCTTCGTACAGGCCGCCCGCTGGAGACCGAAGGTTGCCTCCATGGCCACTGAAGAACTGGCCGATCGGCTCGTCGCACGGCTGCGCGATGCGGGCGTAACTGGTATCGAAGTAGTCCACGGCACGCAGGGTACAGTCGCCTGCTCAACCCTTCCCGAAGCCGACTTCGTGGTCTCAGCCATCGTCGGCGTAGCCGGTCTCGAAGCAACACACGCCGCAATTCTCGCCGGCAAACCAGTCGGCTTGGCCAACAAGGAGTGCATGGTGGCCGCGGGCGAGATCCTAACCCAGGCGGCGCACGAGCACAAAGTGCCCATCCTGCCTATTGACAGCGAGCACAACGCCGTCCACCAGTGCCTGCGCGTGGGCACCCACGCTGAAATCAAGACCATCTGGCTCACCGCCTCGGGAGGGCCGTTCCGCCAAACGCCCCTCGAGCAATTTGCCTCGATCACGCCGGAACAGGCTCTCAAGCACCCCACCTGGGTCATGGGCCGGCGGATCACCATCGACTCCGCCACAATGCTGAATAAGGGGTTAGAGATCATCGAGGCCTGCCGTCTCTTCGACGTGCGGCCGAGCCAGGTCCGGGTCACAGTCCATCCTCAGTCCACGGTGCACTCGCTGGTCGAGTACGTCGACGGCTCCATCCTGGCGCAGATCTCCGTCACCGACATGCGTTTACCGATTCTCTACGCGCTGGCCTATCCGGAGCGTCCGGCCTCTAATCTCACCTTCGATCTGGCTGCCCTGCGCCATCTCGACTTCGAGGAGCCCGACTTCGAGCGCTTTCCCTGCCTCCGACTGGCTTTTGAGGCTGCAGAAAAGGGTGGCGCCCACTGCATCGCCTTGAATGCAGCCGATGAGGTGGCCGTCGAGGCATTCCTCGAACGTCGTATCCCGTTTACCGGCATCCCGCGTACAATTGAAGAGGTGCTCGCATCCACGCCGGAGGTCCACCCCGCCACCATTGCGGAGGTGCTCGCCACCGACCAGGAGGCGCGTCAATCGGCTCGTGCCTTGCTCACCTAAGCTCGCAGGACCCCAAAACGCAGGCACGTCACGTAAGGAAATAACCACCCCTGTATGCATGCTTTTCTCGTTTCCGCCGCTGCGTTCATCGTCCTGGTCGGCATCATGGTCGTGGTGCACGAACTGGGGCACTTCATCGTCGCCAAGCTCTGCGGAGTCCGCGTAGAAGCCTTCTCCTTCGGCTTCGGCCCGCGCCTCTTCGGCTTCAAGTACGGTGAGACCGACTACAAGGTCTGCCTGCTGCCGCTGGGCGGCTTTGTGAAGATGACCGGCGAAAACATGCCTGGCGAGAATATGTCGGTCGAAGGCGCCGAGGCGGCCGCAATCGACGCGCAACAAGATGACCCCGGCGCCTTCACCTCGCATCCGCGCTGGCAGCGCATGCTCATCGGCGTGGCCGGCCCCGTGGCGAATTTTGTGCTGGCCTTCCTGCTGATGATCTTCTACTTCGGCTGGATCAATGAGGTTCCGTCGGTAGAAGTGAAGACCACCACCGTCGAATGGATAACACCCGGCTCGGCCGCCGCACAGGGTGGCTTGCAGCCCGGCGACGTAGTCCGCCAGTTTGACGGTGTCAACAACCCTGATTGGGACCAGATCTATACACACACCAAGATGAACGCGAACCAGTGGACTCCGGTCACGGTGGACCGTAATGGCCAGCCGCTGGTGCTGTCGCTGCACATCCCTGCCGCAGCGAAGAACGACGACTTCGATCTGAGCGACGCTGGTATTCTTCCGCAGTTTCTCTCCGGACCGATCAAGGTACAGGAGGTCGAGCCGGACACGCCCGCTGAGCGGGCAGGCCTGCGCGCCGGCGACGCCATCGAGTCCGTCGACGGACACGCGTTTCATACCGTCTCTACTCTGCTGGCCTATATGCAAAACGGGCAAGGCAAGCCGTTGGAGCTCACCGTGCTGCGCCAGGGCGAGACGCTACACCTCGCTGCTCAGCCAGCCAAGCTCGACGCCAGCTGGAAGCTCGGATTTGCGGTCGTCTTGCCCCCTTACCGCAATCAGCCGCTGCCGTTGGCCAAGGCTGTCACCCGGTCGGTTGGCTTCTGCAGAGATAACTCGACTCTCGTGATCGAGGTACTGAAACGGCTCTTCACACGCAAGGTCTCCGTCTCGCAGCTTCAGGGCCCGGTGGGCATCGCGCGCATGGCCGGCGAAGCAGCGGAGATGAAGGGCTGGTATCCCAAGTTCGACCTCGGCGCCGAGATCAGCCTGCAGCTGGGCATGCTCAACCTGCTGCCCTTCCCCATTCTCGACGGAGGCATGATCCTGTTCCTCATCATCGAGAGCGCGCTGCGCCACGACATCAACCTGATCATCAAGGAACGCATCTACCAGGCGGCCTTCGTGGTGCTGATGATGTTCTTCGTGTTCATCATCTTCAGCGACGTGAGCAAGCTGCCGATGTTCACACACATCAAGCCGTAAAGACAGAGATCAGGGGTCAGAGATCAGCCGTTCGCACGCGCAAGAAAAACTGATCCCTGAACTCTGACCCCTGATCTCTGGAGAGAGAATGCCGGTAACCACCCAGGTGAGGGTGCGCTATGCAGAAACCGATCAGATGGGCATCGTCTACTATGCCAATTACCTGGTCTGGTTTGAGATCGGCCGCGTGGAGCTGCTCCGCTCCCTCGGCCTCACCTACAGCAAGCTCGAAAGTGACCACAGCCTGATTCTGCCGGTCGTCGACGCGCACTGCCGCTATCGATCGCCGGCGCGGTACGATGACCAGGTTCTCATCGAAACCACCCCCACGCTGCTGCGCGGCTCGGTGCTCAAGTTCGGCTATAGAATCTACCGCGCACCCGGCCAAAAGGAAGAAGAGCGGCACCTCCTGGCCGAAGGCAAAACCGTGCACGTAGTCTGCGATGCGCAGCTGCAACGCTGCCCGCTGCCGCCGCACTACGAAAAGGCGTTGCGGGCGCTGATCGCTGAAGACTCAGATGTTCACCGCAGCACGACTGCCAGGGCAAAACCGTCATAACCCTTCACGCCCACGTTCTGCACCACGGTGGCGCTCAGCCGCGGATCGGCGGCCATCATCTCGAACATACGCCGCGTACCTTGAATATCCGGCTCCGCGCTCTCTGGGTCGATCACTTTGCCGTCCCGCACCACGTTATCAACCACGATTGTGCTTCCGGGCTGTGAAAGTTTCAGCGCCCATTCGAGGTACTGCGGGTTGCTTGGCTTGTCCGCGTCGATAAAGATCAGATCGAAGCGATCCGCCTCTGACGACAGCACCGGCAGGCTGTCAAGGGCGCGCCCCACGCGCAGATCGACACGGTCGAGCAGCCCGGCTTTCTCAAGATTTCTGCGCGCCACCTCGGCATGTTTGGGATTGAACTCGAGCGTGACGATGCGCCCGCCTTCGGGCAGTGCACGCGCCATCCAGATGGTGCTGTAACCGCCCAGTGTGCCGATCTCCAGCACGCGCTGCGGCCGGGTCATCTGCACGAGAACGTGCAAAAACTTGCCTTGCAGCGGTGAAACGTCGATGGCGGGCAGCTCAGCCGCACGATTCGCCGCAAGCACCGCCTCCAGTTGCGCATCGGAGGGCGCAAGCAGATTGCCGAAGTAGCGATCGACCTCGGTCCACAACCGCTCTTTCCGTTTGCGGCTCAGGACCCGGCCGCTGCCGCTTTTGGTCGGCGCCATTTACTTCTCCCGCGCTACAACGAAATCCGGCACCCAGAGCAGAGCGCGTTTGAAATCGGAATCCACCATCGGCGCGAGAGCCTGGCGCGACTGCTCCGCGTAGCGATATGCAGCTGCCATCGCATACTCCACCGAGCCATTGCGCGCGAGAATATCCTGGACCTGTTGCCGGCTCACGTTCTCAAAGCTGCGGTCGTCGAGCACACGTTGGATCGCTTTGCGGTCCGAGGCTGTGCCGTGGTCAAAGGCGTGAATCACCGCCAGCGTGGCTTTGCCCTCGCGCAGATCGCTTGCGACGGGTTTGCCCAGCACCTCTTCGGTCGCCGTCAAGTCCAGCACGTCATCCACGATCTGGAAGGCCAGTCCCACCGCGCGCCCATAGGCGCCCAGGCTCGCCTCCTCAGCCTCCGTCGCATCGGCGAGCACCGCGCCCAGACGCATGGAGATGGAAAATAGGCACGCCGTTTTGCGAAAGATCAGGTCGTAGTACTCCGCCTCGGAAACAGCCTTGCCCAGCTTCTGAATCTGCAGCAGCTCACCTTCGACCATCTGCTGCGTGAGGCCAATCAGCAGGTCGAGCACGCGCAGGTTCCGCTCTTCCAGGGCCACCTTGAAGGCCTGCATGTAGAGCCAGTCGCCGGCCAGCACGCATTTCTCGTTACCCCACGTTGTGTTGGCCGAGGGCCGCCCGCGCCGTGTGTCCGCGCCATCGATGATGTCGTCGTGGACCAGCGTCGCCGTGTGCACCATCTCCACCACAGCGCCCAGACGAATGGCGCCCTGACCCGAGTATCCAAGCTGGTGGGCCGCGAGCAACAGCAGCGACGGCCGGATACGCTTGCCGCCGCCTTCGCGCAGATATTCGGCGATCTCAGTGATTGTGCTCACGCTCGAAGCGGCATCGCGCGCCAGCTCCTGCTCAATCGCAACCAGGTCTTCCCGCAGCAGTTCAAAGACCTCTTTCGCCGTGGCTATGGTCAGTGTGCTCAAAGCTCTCCGATTCCAAATTGGATTCTGTAAAGGCGCGGCCCGATTAATTTGTTCGATAATTCGTGAACTGCAGTTCCACGCCCAGGTCTTTGCCGCGCAGCATCGCTATAATCGCCTGCAACTCGTCGCGGTCCTTGCTCGATACTCTCACGGTATCGCCCTGAATGCTGGCCTGAGCCTTCTTTTTCGAATCCTTGATCAGCTTCACGATCTCTTTGGCCCGCTCGGATGGAATGCCCTGCTGCAGGCTGATCTTCTGGCGCACGCTCTGACCGGCCGCGGGCTCGATCTTCCCATAGGTGAGATTCTTGAGCGAGACGCCGCGTTTCACTAACTTCTGTCCCAGGATCTCCTTCACCGCCTCGAGCTTGTACTCACCCGCCGACGCAAGCTGGATGCTGTCATTTCCTTCGAGCTTAATCTCAGAGTGCGAATCTTTCAGATCGAAGCGCTGGTGAACCTCCTTGAGCGCCTGGTCGATCGCGTTGCGGACCTCCTGGATATCCACTTTGCTCACGATGTCGAAAGAATTGTCCTGTGCCATTTCCTCTGTTCCTCGCGGTCGGGAAAAACAACATCCTACGCAATACCAGTTTCACATGTCCCGCTGGAGGTGAAACAGCCGGTTAAAGTTTTTCGTTGTTGCGGAACCGATTTCGTCCTCAGCAACATCCAGCAGCCCGGCCAAAACCCGCGCCGTTTCGGCCACCATAGCAGGCTCGTTGCGCTTGCCTCGATGCGGCGCCGGGGCCAGCCAGGGCGCGTCCGTCTCCACCAGCAGGCTACCCAGCGGCACCCGGGCCGCTACATCGCGCAGCGGCTGTGCCTTGGGATAGGTGAGATTGCCGGCAAAAGACACCAGAAAGCCGAGATCCAGCGACCGCCGCGCCTGCTCCCATCCGCCGCTGAAGCAGTGCATGATGCCGCCCAGGCCGGTCTTTCGCCAATGCTCTTCGAGAACTTCAAAAAGATGGTCCCACGCGTCGGTGACGCCATCCTTTGGCCGGCAGTGAATCACGATCGACCGCTTGCGGGCCGCAGCAATCTCCAGCTGGCCGATGAGCGCTTTGCGCTGCACATCGCGCGGAGCGCCTTCGTGGTAGTAATCGAGGCCAATCTCGCCGCAGGCGACCACCTCCGGCTCGACCAGCAGCCCGTCGAGTTTGCTCAAAACCGCATCGTCGATTTCCGGCGTCGAATGCGGATACACGCCCGCGCTCGCGTAGAGCCGTGGCATCTTCGGTCTGCCATTGAACGTGCGGCAGATTTTGAGCGCCTGGTGCATCTCCGCCGGCCCGTCGCCAATGCCGATGGAAAGCACTACGCCTACGCCGGCTTCGAAGGCGCGCTCCAGCATCGCCGCGCGGTCCTCCGCGTAGCGCTCGCTATCCAGATGGGCGTGAGAGTCGATCAGCAAAAAGAAAACTCCGAATCGTATTGCGGAAGAGCCGGGCGATTCAGTGATGCTCAGGGCATTGCCCTGAACGCTACTTGAGCCGCGCGCCCAGCGGCACCTCTTCCAGAAATCCCGCCAGCACCGGCGCACCATCGGGCGGCAGCGAGGCAGCCAGCAGCATTCCGTTCGACTCGAGCCCGCGCATCTTGCGCGGCGCCAGATTCGCCACAATTACGATCTTGCGTCCGATGAGCTTCTCCGGCTCGTAGTACTGCGCAATGCCGGCTAGAATCTGCCGCTTCTCGTAACCCAGATCGACTTCGAGCCGCAGCAGTTTGTCCGCCTTGGGCACGCGCTCGGCCACCAGAATCTGTGCCACACGCAGGTCCACCTTGGCGAAATCGTCGATCGAGATGTGCTGCTGATCTGCGGAAGAGCCGGCTGTTGGGGGCGTTAGCGCCTCGTTCGCGCGCCCGTCTGCGGTATTCACTGCAGTTGCCGGAACCTCGGACGGAGCCGCTGCAGCCTGACTCAGGGCGGTGGCCTCGCCCTGGCTCGCAGCGTCCACTGCGCTTCGGTTGTTGCTGTCTTCAAGATTTTGCATACGCTCGATTGCATCCTTTTCCGCGCGGGGAAACAGCGGCGCCGGCTCGCCGAATTTCGTTCCGGGCGTCAAGCCGCCCCACGCGAGATTCTTCAAAAACGCGTTCCTGGCCGCGTCGCCGATCTCGCCCTGTCCAAGTTGCCGCCACACCTTCGCCGCCGCATCGGGCAAGATGGGATACACCAACGCTGTGATGATCCGAATACCCTCCGCAGCATCTGTGAGCACACGCGCCTGAAGCTTTTGATGATCGCTATCGGATCGATCTGTCGGTTTCTTCCAAGGTGCGTTTTCAGTCAGATAACCATCCGTCTCGGCAACCAACGCCCAAAGTTGTTGCAACGCTCCGGAGAAGTTCAGCGCGTCAAATGCTGCGGGAAATCCTTCAAGCGTCTGTTGAACGATTGAAGGCGCATCGCTTGATGGCATCTCCGGGACGACACCGCCGAAGTACTTGTGCACCATGTTCACTACACGGCTCACGAGATTGCCATAGCCGTTGGCCAGATCGCCGTTGTAGCGCTGCACCAGGGCATCGAAGCTGAAATTACCGTCCTGTCCGAAGGGAATTTCGCGCAGCAGGAAGTAGCGCAGCGCATCCGCGCCAAGCACCTCGTCCACTGTTTCTGCACGCACAATGTTGCCGCGCGACTTCGACATCTTTCCCTGGTCGAAGAGCAGCCATCCGTTGGCGCGCACCGACCGCGGCACGGGAATGCCCGCGGCCATCAGGAACGCCGGCCAGTAGACGCAGTGAAAGCGGCTGATCTCCTTGCCGATGAGATGAATGTCCGCGGGCCAGAATTTTTCGAACTTTTTCTGATCTTTGGGGTCGTCGGAGCCGTAGCCGATCGCCGTGATGTAGTTGACCAGCGCATCCAGCCACACGTAGATGACGTGCTTCTCATCGCCCGGCACAGGAATGCCCCACGTGATGCTGGTGCGGCTGATCGAAAGGTCCTTGAGGCCGCTGCGCACGAACGAAATCACCTCGCGCCGCGTCGACTCCGGGCCCATGAATCCAGGATTTGATTCGTAAAACTCCAGCAGCTTTCGCTCGAAGGCCGAGAGCTTGAAGAAGTAGTTCTCCTCGCTCACCGTCTCTGTCATGCGTCCGCAGTCGGGGCACGGCGTGCCGGGAGGGCCCTCGACATAGGCCTCATCGAAGACGCAATACTGGCCGCTGTACGAGCCCTTGTAGATGAAGCCGCGATCGCGCAGCGTAGAGAACAGCTTTTGCACGCCGCGCTTGTGGCGCTCCTCCGTGGTGCGGATGAAGTCGTCATAGGTGAGCCCAAGCCGGTCCCAGAGGCCGCGAAACTCTGCGGCGATCTTCGTCGTAAACTCCTGCGGCGAGCAGCCGGCCTGCTCGGCTGAACGCTCGATCTTCTGCCCGTGCTCGTCAGTGCCGGTAAGAAACCACGTCTCGATGCCTAGCGCGCGTTTGCGCCGCGCAATCGCATCGCAGACGATGGTCGAGTAGGCGTGGCCCAGGTGCGGCCGCGCGTTCACGTAATAAATCGGCGTAGTGAGATAAAAACGGTTTGCGCTGGAAGTGGAATCGGCCATCGGCGGGCTCATGCTCTCGGGTTTCGCCCGGGACCGCAGGCGAGAATCTGCACACGAATCTACCTTTCAATCTTAGGTGCCGCAGCCGCGAGCGTCAAACTCTGGAGCCGCGCGATGCTCTGTTAAAATCACCTTGAAAATCAAGGATTTCGAGGCCTCTCGACGTGGTTCTGGAATTACAGAAGCGGCTCGGCGAAGCGATTCGCGCGGTTTTGAAAGAAAA
>JASHVE010000058.1 GCA_030039675.1 Acidobacteriaceae bacterium
CTCACGCGGCATGAGCAGGCGGCAGCCTTCATGGCAGCCACGCATGGACGACTAACCGGTAAGCCGGGCGTGTGCCTCACTACTCTCGGACCAGGAGCCCTCAATCTAACGACAGGTGCGGCCTATGCACTGCTCGGTGCAATGCCGATGGTCATGATCACCGGCCAGAAGGGTATTCGGAGCCGCAAGCAGGCACGCTTTCAAGTCGTGGACATCGTCTCGACCATGGCTCCTCTTACGAAGATGGCACAGCAGATTGTGAGCGTAGCCACGATTCCGACAGCCGTGCGCGAGGCGTTCCGAGTTGCCCAGGAGGAACGGCCAGGTCCTGTGCATCTTGAACTGCCGGAGGATATCGCAGCAGAAGAATGCCCTGACCGTCCGCTGATAAAGCCTCATCCGATTGAGATTCCGGTAGCCCATCCTGCGGCGCTGGACCGCGCTGCTGAAATGATCCGAGGCGCCGCGCGGCCGCTGATCATGTTGGGCGCCGCGGCGAGCCGGCCCCATCTCGCTGACGCTCTGACGGATTTTGTGCACCGTGTACGCATCCCTTTTTTCAATACCCAGATGGGTAAAGGCGCGGTCGCGGGTGATTCAGGGCTCTACATGGGAACCGCGGCACTCTCTGCGCGTGACTACGTTCATGACGCCGTGGACCAGGCGGATCTGATCATCTCCATTGGGCACGATACCGTGGAAAAGCCGCCTTTTCTCATGGGCCCCGACGGGCCTACGGTGCTGCACATCGGCTACCTGCCCGCAACCGTCGAGGCGGTTTTCTTTCCACACGTCGAAGTTGTTGGTGACGTGGGCCCAAGCCTCGCGCTTCTCGCCGATCGCCTTGAGGGAACACTCACCAACGCCAGCGCACTGTTGCCGCTGCGTGAAGAGATCCTGGCACATCTGACGGAACGAGCCACAGAGAGCCGATTCCCGCTCACGCCGCAACGGATCGTCAACGATGTGCGGCAAGTGATGCCGGAAGACGGAATCGTTTGCCTGGACAACGGCATGTACAAGATCTGGTTCGCGCGCAACTACCGCACGCGCGTGGCCAACACGCTGCTGCTCGACAACGCGCTGGCGACAATGGGTGCAGGCCTGCCCTCGGCCATTGTAGCGGCACTGCTCTATCCGAAACGGCGCGTCCTGGCGGTTTGCGGCGATGGCGGCTTCCTGATGAACTCCCAGGAGATCGAAACGGCAATGCGCCTCCACCTCAACCTTGTGGTGCTGATTTTGCAAGACAACGCTTTGGGCATGATTCGCTGGAAACAGGCTTCGGATGGATTCCCGGACTATGGCATGACATTTGGCAATCCGGATTTTGTTGCGTACGCAAGAGCCTACGGCGCGAACGGCAGCCGGGTGGAAAACGCAGATGGACTGGCGCGGGCCCTCGATACGGCTTTTCAGCAGGGCGGCATTCATATTGTGAGCGTGCCCGTCGACTACTCCGAGAACATGCGGGTTCTGGTCGATGAACTGCAAAACCGCGCACCCCAGCCCATAGGAGGTTGATTGAAGGTCTTCCGTGCATTTGATCGAACCCTATTGTCGGAACTGGAAGAGGACAACGAGCAATCGCTCGAACGCAAACTCGAAGCGGCCGTGGCTGCTTTTTCCGATCGCAATTTCTGGCTCAAACCGTATCGGCGAATTGAGATACTCCGCAAACTGGCGCTGCTTATGGAGGGCAAACGTGATCGTCTTGCCTGCCAGATCGCCGGCGAGGGCGGCAAGCCGCTGACAGACGCCCTTGTTGAAGTGGATCGCGCGATTGACGGGGTGCGCAACGCCATCGAAGTCCTGCGCACCACCGGAGGGCGGGAAATCCCAATGGGATTGACTCCGGCCAGTGACGGCCGCTGGGCATTCACGATTCGCGAGCCTATTGGTGTAGTCGCCGCAGTCTCAGCCTTCAATCATCCATTGAATCTGATCGTGCATCAAGTCGTTCCCGCCATCACGGTTGGGTGCCCGCTGATCGTCAAGCCGGCCATACCTACTCCGCTCTCGTGCGTCGATTTCGTCGCTCTCGTCCATGAGGCCGGACTTCCCGAAGAGTGGTGTCAGACTTTCCTGACGGAAGACAACGGTCTGGCGCAGAAACTGGTGGCCGATCCGCGAGTCGCCTTCCTCAGCTTTATCGGCTCCAGCTGCGTCGGCTGGCATTTGCGTTCTGTACTGGCGCCAGGAACACGCTGCGCCCTGGAGCATGGCGGAGCCGCGCCGGTAATTATCGACCAGAGTGCCGATCTCGACCGCGTGATTGAGCCGCTCGTCAAGGGCGGCTACTATCATGCGGGCCAAGTCTGCGTTTCAGTGCAGCGCATCTATGTCCATGCAGACTTGGAAGGCACTTTCATCGATCGTTTTGCTGCGCGTGTTGCCGCTCTGAAGGTTGGCGATCCGGCACTGCTTGAGACCGAGGTCGGACCGTTGATTCTTCCTCGCGAGGCTGACCGAGTGACGGAGTGGATCGAGGAAGCGTCGGC
>JASHVE010000059.1 GCA_030039675.1 Acidobacteriaceae bacterium
GTCGCGATGCGCTCGGCCCCGATGCTGCGCGCCGTCTTGAGCAACTGGTCAAACTTCAGATGGTTGTTGCAGAGCGAGCAGGGAATCGGCGTCCGCCCGGCAAGATACTCGTTCACAAACGGCTGCACTACGTCGCGCTCGAACCGCTCCTCCTGGTTGACCACGTAATAGGGAATGCCGAGGTGCTCAGCCACGCGCCGAGCGTCGTACACGTCATCCAGCGAGCAGCAGCGGCCGGCCTTCGGCGCGTCCGGAATGCCATGCTTGCCCGCCAGCCGCGTCTGATCCCAGAGCTGCAGCGTGAGCCCGACAACGGTGTCGCCGCCGTGTGCGAGAATCGCCGCCACCGTCGAGGAGTCGACCCCTCCGGACATGGCTACGGCAATGGTCGTACTCTCGTTCATCAACAAATAAGCTCCTGGCTGCTAGCCTCTAGCACCTAGCTTTTCTGCTGATCCCTGCACATACCGGCTGGAAGCTGAAAGCTGATGGCTGAAGGCTGCTTTATCCCGCCGTTCCCGCGGCCACCGGCGATAGCGCACGCAGATGTTCTACGGCCTCCGGAACCACTTTCAGCGCATGGTCCACATCGGCTCCGGTGGCCGTCTTCAGCAGGCTGAATCGCAGGCTGGCGCGTGCCGCATTCTTGTCGAGTCCCATGGCCATCAGCACGTGGCTCGGTTCGGTTGCTCCGGAGTGGCACGCTGAGCCGCCGCTCACGGCGACACCTTTCAGATCGAGCGCGATCACGAGCGCTTCACCCTCCACCTGATCAAAGCGGATATTCGTCGTGTTGGCTGTGCGCGGCGCTTCGCCGTTGACGCCTGTGCCCGCAATCGCGAGAATCCCCGCCTCCAGCCGGTCACGCAACGCCGCCACTTGGTCCATGGTTCCATCGGCGAGGCTCTCTAGCGCCAGGTCCGCGGCTTTTCCCAGCCCTACGATTCCCGGCACATTTTCAGTCCCCGCGCGCTGGCGCCGCTCATGGCTTCCGCCTATCAGCAGCGGTTGCACCGGTGTGCCTCGACGTATGTACGTTGCGCCCACACCCTTGGGTCCGTAAATCTTGTGCGCGCTGATCGAAAGCAGATGGCAGCCGAACCGCCGCACATCCAGCGGAATCTTGCCCGCACCCTGCACCGCGTCGATATGAAAGAAGACGCCCGCCTCTGCGGAGATTTTCCCGATCTCCTCGACCGGCTGCACCACGCCGGTTTCGTTATTGGCCAGCATTACGCTGATCAGCCGCGTGTGCGGTCGGATTGCGTTGCGAATGGTCTGGGGGTCGATCAATCCATTCGCCAGCGGTGGCACAAACGTTACTTCGACGCCACGGTCAGCCATCCGCTCCGCTGCCTGCAGCACCGCCGAATGCTCAATCGAGGTGGTGATGAAGTGATCGCCCGGGCGCAGCAGGCCGAAGATCGCCGTGTTGTCGCCCTCGGTGCCGCCGGAGTTGAACACCACTTCTGCCTCGCGGCAGTTGAACAGCTCGGCCAGCGATTCGCGCGCGTGGTCCACAGCCGTCCGCGCCTGCTGCCCCTGCCGGTGGATGGAGGACGCGTTGCCAAACTGCTCCATCCAGTACGGACGCATCGCTTCCATCACCTGCGGCAGAAGAGGCGTGGTGGCGTTGGCGTCCATATACACCCGGGGCACGGCGATAGAGCTCCTTCTCAAATTGTACGTGGAATCGCGCTCGAATGCTCCTCTCGGCTACCAGCGCGGCGGTGCCATGAATCGGTTTTCCGCAAAAGTAACCTCGGTCTGATAAATTGCCTTCACACGGCACGATATCCATGCGAGGAGAGAAACCATGCCTCAATTTGCTCAAGTTACCCGCCGCATCTTTGCCTGTTCTTTGCTTTTTGCCGCATCCGCGCTGGCCCCGGCTCAAGCTCCGGCGCAGCCGAAACCTCCAATCGGCACGCCAATCGCGCCCGCTGAGGTGTATGGAAAGCTGCTCGATACCATGGAGCAGGAATTTGTCTCTGCGGCAGACGCCATGCCGGAAGACAAATACAACTTTGCCCCTACGCAAGGCGAATTCAAGGGCGTGCGCACCTTTGCCGAAGAGATCAAGCACGTCATCGAGGCCAATGCATACTTCTTCCGCGATCCCGCTAAACCGCAGGTCGATCATCGCGCTGATATCGAGAAGCTGAAGACCAAAGCCGAAATCATGCAGGCTCTCAAGGACTCGTTTGCTCAGGCTCATGCCTACATGAATGCCATCACGCCGGAAAATGCGTTTCTCGCCACCGCAAACGGCACACGCGCGGGCATGGCGGCATTCGGCTTGGCTCATTTCATGGATCACTATGGGCAGATGGTCGAATATCTGCGCATGAACGGAATCGTGCCACCGGCAAGCCGGGGATCGATGTAAGCGATGCCTTTCACTTTGGAGCTCAAGTAGATGAATGAAAGCTTCGCGGAAGACCCGCGCGGAAATCTCCCCGACCAAGCGCGTATTCTCATCACCGGCAGCACAGGCCAGCTCGGCCTCGAACTGCAGCGCATCTTTGCCGGCTCCGGTTCGATCGCAGCTCTAGATCGGACTACGCTTGACCTCGCGCATCCTGACCAGATTCGCGCCGTGGTGCGCCGCGTCCGACCGCAGGTAATTCTTAACGCAGGAGCTTACACCGCGGTCGACCGAGCCGAGACCGAGCGCGATCTGGCTGACGCCGTCAATGCAGAGGCCCCGCGCATCCTCGCCGAAGAGGCCCTGCGGCTCAACGCACTGCTCGTTCATTATTCGACCGATTATGTATTTGACGGCACAAAGCCGGAACCCTGGACCGAAACCGACACGGCCCATCCGCTCAATGCCTACGGAGCTTCCAAGTTGGCTGGAGAGCAGGCGATACAAAGTGCGGGAGGGCGGTATCTCGTCTTTCGCGCCAGCTGGGTTTACGGACCGCACGGAAAGAACTTTTTGCTGACCATGCTTCGGCTGGCGCGGGAGCGGGACCGTCTCTCGATTGTGAATGACCAGATCGGCGCGCCGACCACGTCGATCGCGCTGGCAAATGCCACACGCGAGATCGTCATGGGTGCGTTGGCGGGCCATTTCGGCGCAGACTGGACCGGCCTGTATCACATGACGTGCTCCGGCGCGACTTCGTGGTTCGGCTTTGCACAAGCCATCTTCGCGCGCGCTGCCGTCGCACTTGGCGTCAAAGCGCCCGAGCTTGTGCCGATCGCCACGACCGACTATCCAACGCCGGCAAGGCGTCCGCACAACTCCGTTCTCTCGAGCGCCAAACTACGCGACCGCTTCGCTGTCGAACTTCCCGGATGGGAATCGGCGCTCGACGAAGTCCTGCAGGTCTTGCGCCGATCGTCTTCGCAATAAACGAGATACGAGGCGCAGAAGACCGTCCGCCGCAAGGCGCTATACAACAGCCTTCTGGCCGGCGAGGTCGCTCGACTCGAATGCGATCTTGCCCGCTGCCATACGTACGGCCAGCCGCATAGCAGCCTTCATGTTGTTCGCATCGGCCAGGTTGCGGCCGGCGATATCGAACGCCGTGCCATGATCCACCGAGGTGCGAATGATCGGCATGCCCAGCGACACGTTCACCGTTCCTGCGAAATCGATGAGCTTCATCGGAATGTGTCCCTGGTCGTGATACATCGCGACGATCAGGTCGAATTCGCCGCGCAAGGCGCGCACAAAGATCGTATCGGCCGAGTGCGGTCCGGAGCAGTCAATGCCCGACGCGTGCGCTTCCGCAATTGCGGGAGCAATCACGGCCGCATCCTGCGTGCCGAATAAACCGTGCTCGCCTGCATGCGGATTGAGCCCGCAGACCGCGATGCGCGGCGCCTTTTGCCGCATCAGCTTCAGCGCCTCGTTGCCCAGTTCGATGGTCCGCACGATCCGCCGCTGCTCCAGCTGGCAGGCGCGCTCCAGCGGAATGTGCGTGCTTACATGTACGGTTGCGATTCTTTCTGAAACCAGCAGCATGCGCGACTCGGCAGCGCCCGTGATCTCCGCGATATATTCCGTATGTCCTGAGAAGGCGCGGCCTGACAGCGTTACCGCCTCTTTATTCAGCGGCGCCGTGACCATCGCATCCGCTTCGCCGCGCAGGCACATCTCAGCCGCGCGCCGTACGTAGCCGATTGCCGCCACACCATACTCGGGGCGCAGTCTTCCGAATGCAAGCAGATGACCGGCAGGCAGCTCTCCGGCTTCAATCAGCGTATAAGGCAGGTCGCGCAAATTGACGCCGATGGAATGGCCAGCGGCATCCAGGGCCACAGAGTCAGCGATCAGAAACCACTTCGCCATTGCGCTCAATTGCTCATCGCTGAGGGCCTTGAGCGCAATTTCCGCGCCTATGCCTGCGGGATCTCCGATACTGATGGCCACGCGCGGCAGTCTGTTCATGCAGCTCCTGATAACTTCGCAACCACTTCGTTAAGTGCAGTCGCCGATCCGAATCCGCCCGACTTGGTCACCACGATGCGTCCTTCCGCGACGCCGCCCTGCAATCTGCCCCATGGAATGCCCGGCGCAAACTCGCCGCAGAGAAGGATTGAGTGCGCGCCCAGCGCATGTGCCGCGAGTTGCGCCGTGTCGCCTCCGGTGAGGATAAGTGCCTCGGGATCAAATGAAGCAAACGCCGCGCCTACCCCTGCATCATCGCCGGGCCGGCATGCGATCCGCAAGAATCGAATGTCTTTGTGCCCCTGCACTGCCCGTTCGAGCGTGGCAAGCTGAAGAGCCGTAACCGGATGCTCAGTCCCTACAACGACCAGCGCGCGCGCTGCGGCGGCGGTTGGCGTCTGCAGTGCAGGAGCCGGATGCAGGTTCGCAAGCGCCAGCGCCAGTCCTGCCGACCCCGCATACAACAAACTCTGCAAAGGCTCAACGGCGCGCGCCAGAGCATTCAACTCATCCTGGGTTGCGCTGTCGCAAACCAGCAGCGTTGCGCCGCGCTCTATCGCCGCCGCAACTTCACCAGGGTCGGAGATCGTCGACATCGCGCCCCGCATCTCCGCTGCGAAGAGTTCGGCCAGATTCACTCGCGCGTTTTGTCCGCATTCGTCTCGAATTTGCAGGATCCCATGGCGTACTGTGCGTCCCGCCGCCGGGAAGGCCGGTGCGAGCAGAATGGCGCGCGTGGCGAGCGCCCGGTGCGCTGCCAGCACCTCGGCGGCGATCGGTCCGCGCCCGGCCGAATCGATCTTTTTGAAGAATGTGGTTCCCGTACCGCTTCGCAGAGACGCTGCGGCTTCGCCAACGGCCTTCGCTGCCTCATCGGCCGGCAGAGATCGGGAAGACGTATGGACCGCCTGTACCGCCTCCGGAACTGGAAACAAGGCCGCAGGACCCAACCAAACCCGCACGGAATATCCGGCCTTCAGAAATGCGGCGCCTGCATCACAAGCCCCTGTCAGGTCGTCCGCCAGAAGGCGCACTTGCATTGCCAGTGCTACTACGGGTGCAGATCGAATGGATGTCTCATTTTCAGTGAGCATCGTGCGCGGTCCAAGTTGTTGCGGTAGTATACATTTAATTTTTGAGCCGCCTATTGCGAGCGCCTGGCGACCCGGCTGTGCTTCACTCCAGGACGGGTTGCAGGACGCCGCTTGTTCGCATTGCACTGCCCCGCCGATTTCCGAAGAAGGCATATTTCGATTTATCATTGAAAATTGTCGGGTATTCGTTGACTTTTTTCGCGGAATTCCGTCTAACGATCAGGCTGTTTGTGGGCATCGCGCAACGCTCAGGCTCTGAATTACATGGTCAAGTTGCAATGCAAATCGCGCTCGCGAGAGTTCCGAGGATACGTCCTCGGCGTCATCTGCATTCTGCTGATTACCTTCAGCACGACGATCCATGCCGTCCATAGCCATGATTTGAAAGGCGGTGCGCATCCGGATTGCGCGCTGTGCGTGGTAGCCCACGCGGGAATCTCTTCCTCAGCACCCGTTGTTGCGCCTGTCGCTTTCGCGCAGGTGGATAAGGTCGAGGTCTTGCCGGCTGAGAGCCCTCGCGAGTCTTTCGTATTTTCCTTCTATAGCCGTCCGCCTCCAGTTGGAACTGCCTCTCTCTAAGCTACGCAGTTTCCATCAAAAATCTAAAAGATTCTCGGAGGTCGTCCATGCGCACACCAGCGCAGCGCGTCGTTGCCTTTCTAGCTGTATTGGTTCTGCAGCTAGTTGTCCCTTACTCATTCGCTCAATCCACTGGCAGCTCGGGCACCATCAGCGGAACCATTACCGATCCGTCAGGCGCGGTTATCGCCGGTGCTACTGTCACGATTGACAACCCGGTTAGCCAGTACACGCGGTCTGCCGCGACCGATAAGTCGGGCCATTACCAGTTCCCGAATGTGCCCTTCAATCCGTACCATATGACCGTGACGATGAGCGGATTTGTTCCCGCGACCCAGGATGTCGATGTTCGCTCAGTTGTGCCGGTCATTACAAATGTAGCCTTAAAGGTAGGCGGAGGATCGAGCACGGTTACTGTCGAGTCTGGGGGCGACCTCATCGAGGACGATCCGACCTTCCATACCGACATCGATCGCGACGAGCTTACCAAAATCCCGCTGGAAAGCCAGTCTTCCAGCCTGAGCTCGCTGGTCACGCTTTCCACGCCCGGAGTAGCCGCCGATTCTAACGGCCTTTTTCATGGTCTTGGCGATCATGCATCCAATTCGTTCTCGATTGATGGCCAATCCATCACTGATCAGCAGAGCAAGGTCTTTTCGAACCAGCTTCCCTCGAACGCGGTGCAGTCGCTCGAGGTCATCAGCGGCGCGCCTCCGGCCGAATTTGGCGGCAAAACCAGCCTCGTCATCGTAGCTACGACGCGATCCGGCCAGGGAGTCACCACCCCCACAGGCCAGATCAACGCCTCCTTCGGAAGCTTCGGTTCAGCAACCGGCGGCTTCGACCTTTCCTATGGTGGCAAGAACTGGGGTAACTTCATCGAGGCGGATGGCCTGAACACCGGCCGCTTTCTCGACCCACCGGAGTTTGTGGTAGTACACGACAAGGGCAACGAAGAGAACATCTTTGATCGCGTGGACTACAGCTTCTCCTCAACCGATTCCATCCATTGGGACCTGAACTACAGCCGCTCCTGGTTCCAGACACCCAACGCGCTCCAGAACCTGAATGTGCAGAACGTGGTCAACGGTACCGGCGCCGGCATCAGTCCTACCGTCGGTAGCGTGGGCAACACGGATCAGGCCTCCAAGATCAACACGTTCAATATTTCGCCCACCTACACCCACATCATCAGCAACGACTCTGTCCTGAATGTTGGCGCTTATATCCGCAAGGACCTCTACGGTTACTTCCCCAGCGCCAATCCGCTTGCGGATCTCGGTCCTTCCAACTTGCAAACCTCCTCAGTCTCGCAGTACCGCACGCTGACCAACGCCGCCATTCACGCTGATTACTCCTATGTCAAGGGAGTCAATAACCTCAAAGCCGGCGTCCAGTACGGCCAGACGTTTCTGCGTGAGCACGACGGTCTGGGTATCGTTTGGAACCTATACAACTCGCCTTGCACCGATGTGAACGGGAATCCGCTGCCAGGATATGCCAATCCATCGCAGTGCGACGGCGTCACCAGCTTTCCGAACGGCAACTACCTCTCGGTTCTCGCGCCCTACGATCTGACGCGGGGTGGCGCGAATTATCTCTACTTCGGCCACACTGACGTCAAGGAACTGGCGCTCTACGTCGAGGACCAGATCAAGGCCGGCAACTGGAACTTCAACCTCGGTCTTCGTGGCGACATCTACAACGGTCTTGCGATCGAGCAGCAGGCCGAGCCGCGCGTGGGAATTGCCTACAATATCAAGCCCACCAGCACAGTTGCGAGTATTTCTTATGCGCGCACGCTGGAGACGCCCTTTAATGAGAATCTGGTGCTGTCCAGCCAAGGCTGCGCCAATCTGGTGCTTGCTCCGCTACTCAATTGCGCGTCAGGCGTAACAGGAGTCGTCTCAAAAAATCTCGAGCCTGGTTTCCGCAATGAGTTTCATGCCAGTTTGCAGCAGGCATTTGGAAAACATGCCGTTGTGAGCGGCGAGTACATCTGGAAGTACACGCACAACGCCTTCGACTTCAGCGTGCTCGGCAACACACCCATCACATTCCCCATCGATTGGCACAACTCGAAGATCCCCGGCTACGCGATCCGCGCGGACGTTCCTGAAACCCATGGATTCAGTGCTTATTTCGTAACTTCCTCGGTGGCTGCCCGGTTCTATCCCCCGCAGATTGCCGGCGCCGGCGCTACTGGCGGCGTCACTCAAGGAGCGGTCTACTACCCCTTCCGCATCGATCACGATGAGAAGTTCAACCAGACGACGCATCTTCAGTACACGCTAAAGAACGACGGCTGGTGGAACGGCCTCTGGGGCGGCATTAACTGGCGGTTTGATTCAGGCCTCGTCGCCGGATCGACCCCTTGCTACAATGTGGTCGATCCCAACGGTTCATGCCCCAACAGCTCTTTCTTCCCTGATGGCTCGCCAGCCACGATCGGCGGCCAGCCCGCAGTGCTGCTGGTGGACAACAATATTCCTCCCACCCTCAATCCTGTCACCGGTGACAACGTCTATCTGCCGCTCACGCCCGACGAAGAGTTTCAGGCTGGGTTGAGCTGCAGCGGCGTCCAAGCAACCGGCTCTAACCAGATCGGCCAACTCGTGACCCCCGGACCCGGTGAATCCTACTACGCGTGCCCCGCATCCCAACTTAAATCCGGCCTGATTCAAATCCCGGGTATCAATCAGGGCAACAACGACCACAGTCCGCCGCGCATCGCGTCGCGTAATCTCTTCGACGTATCGCTCGGCAAAAGCAACATCTTTCATCGGGAGCACTACAAGACCGATCTTGATCTGACCGCTATCAACATCACCAACAAATACGCCCTCTACAACTTCCTCTCTACGTTCAGCGGAACGCACTACGTCACTCCGCGGGCTCTTACCGCCAAAGTGACGCTGAACTTCTAACTTACAGCGGCTTCACAGTTGCTATATCCCGAAGCCACTGCTGCAAAGTGGCATTTTCCTCAAGAAAATGCCACCTTCCGCGGCTTCGGTAAGGGCACATCAACTGTGGAACCGCTCTAGGATCGCTTCGATCGCGTTCCGCTTCCCGTCATTCGTGGCGCCACGTCCGAGGCATGTGCGAGTAAGAAGTTGCGGAAGGCGCTTACGTTCCCAGTGGGCTCGGGCCCGACAGGATAAGCAACCGATAACATCCTGGAGAGCTTGAGCGCGCGCACACGAGCAAGCTTGAGAGTGCCGAGCGCGAGCTGATTCCGGACGGCCCATCGCGACACAAATGCCACGCCTAAACCGGCTTCGACGGCGCTTAATAGTCCTTCAGTTGAGTCGAGCTCCATTTTGATGTTGGTCGCTTTCTTGCTCAGGCCCGCATCTGCCAATGCGTTCTCAACCACCCGGCGCGATCCCGAGCCAAACTCGCGCATGAGAAGCGGCGCGTGCTTCAGGCAGTCGAGATCGAGATCCTGGTCTGCCCACTCATGACTCGCGGGAACCACGAGCACCATGTGATCTTCCATGAACGGATCTACGTGAATATCCTTGCGAAGCGCCGGACCCTCGATCAACGCAAGCTGAATTGTGCGCTCAACAAGTGCCTCCAGAATCGCGTCTGTGTTTCCGCTCCTCGCGGAGACTGACACTCGAGGATTCTCCCGTAGAAAGCCGGCGACAAGAGCTGGCAGGAGATACTGGCCTATGGTTTGCGATGCGCCAAGGCTCAGCTGACCACCAAGTCGACCCGATGCCGCAATCACAGCGTCCCGTGCTTCATCGGAGATCTCTTTCAATTGGTTCGCATAAGGCAAGAGGGCTTGGCCACTCGATGTTAGCGCGATGCGGCCCCCGCTGCGATCGAATAAAGAGACCCCGTATTCGTCTTCCAGCGCTCTAATCTGCTGCGTCACTGCCGGTTGTGTAAGAAGCAATTCTTCGGCAGCTCGACTGAAATTGAGATGATGAGCCACTACTCGAAAGACTTTCAGACGAAAATTCTCCATAGCTCCAGATAGTCCTCTAATGGGATTCCGCGGCGAGGAATGGGTGTTGCTGAATATTGGTTTGCTGACCCTTTCCAGTGTAATCGGCTCTCCCAGTGCATTGCCTGTGGCCCATGTATATCCAATGAAGTGGTATTCGCAGTCCTCCTGTCAATAGAGGAGCCGTCATGTCGCCCCGCAATGTCTTGCACATTCTCAACGTGCCAAGGGAGCTGGGCGTAGGGATTCGGAATCAGCCAACATCATTATTTATCCGTGTTCACCAGGTAGTCATTCGAAATAACAATTGCCATCTAGACGTAGGAGGTTTTCCTGTGCGACGCTCATTTCCTGGCGAAGCTGTTCGCTCGAAAGAGAAGGACGTGGCCGGCAGGAACCGTGCACCCGTCTCCGGCTGTATCCAATCCAATCCCTTGACAAGGGGGCTCGATTCGCCGCGAGGCAATGGCAGTATTCATTCGGCAGGGGCATCATTTGTGGCACATCAATAAGCGGGCAACACCGGAAAAATAGATGGAGATTGCAGCAGGATTTACGTTAGTGGGCACTGAAGATCCAACCGACTCCAAGAGCAATTGTGTCCCAAGCCTTCGCCGTCCCTTACTGCTATTAGCGCTTACTGCTCGACCTCATAAGCAATGGTTTCCCGGGCTTTTGCGATCGAGAGGAATCGCTCCGCCGCCATCAGAATGCTCAACGCGTCAGCGGCATCGCTCAAGGACGAAAGCGGTGGTTCGGCGGCCAGCACACAACGATTGATGAAGTAATCGATCTCCTCTGTGAATGTCTCTTCATAACAGGACATGCCCCAGGCAGGTCCGCCATTATCTTTGAACTGCGCCTCGTTCCACGAGTAGCTGATGCCTCCATTCGTGCCGAGGATCTTGTAGATCACGGTCCATGGGTCATTCGTCGGATCATCGGCCGCAAAGCTGGTCCACAAGTTTGCGATGGCGCCATTGTCCATCTCGCACACGATCATCGCCTGCTCCTCGCAGGTGAGGTTCCCCTGTTGTATGCGGGAAGTAGTCGCCGTGATGCGCCGCGGACGCCCAAGCAGATAGAGTAGAGAGTAAGCGTGGTGTGTGCATACGGCACGCAGAACGCCGCCATATGTGGCTGCCACGTCCTCCGCGTGAAAAATGTTGTAGAGAATCCACAGACTCGCAACCTTGCCTAATTTGCCGGTTTCAAGAAGACGCTTCGCTCTCCGAATGGAAGGTGCGTAAATATAGTTGTGCGCGGGCATACAAACGCGGCCGGCCTGTGCGGCCGCTGCCTTTAGTCCCGCGATCTCTGCGTGTGTTTGTGCAACAGGCTTTTCAAGCAGCACGTGCTTGCCCGCTTCTAAGCTTGTAATCGCGTCAGGAACGTGATGTGCGACAGGCGTCAAAACATGAACCGCGTCGACATCCGGGCTCGCGAGGACTTGTTGCAAGCTGTCAAAGACCTGCCCGCCGAACTTTGCCGTAATAGCCCTGGCTTTGACGGGATCAACATCGTAAGCACCGATCAGGCGCGCATTCGGTACTACAGCAACGCCGCGGCCGTGCATCTCCGCAACGGTGCCCGCGCCAATAAATGCGACACCAACCGAATCGTCCATTACGCTGCCTCTGTTTTGAGCTTGTAGAACCGGACGGCATTCAGCCCGAAGACCTCGTGCTCGGTCTCTTCCGTCAATTTCGGTGCCAGGATTTCGCACAGCGCATCGATCACCTGGTCATAGCTTCCGGCCAGCAAGCACACGGGCCAGTCGCTGCCAAACATCACGCGGTCAAAGCCGAAACACTCCACTACATGCTCGACATAGGGGTGCAGATCGTTCACAGACCAACGTTGATGATCGGCCTCCGTGATCATCCCCGAAAGCTTGCAGAAGAGATTCGGATGTTGAGAGGCCCGCTTCATGAGTTCGCGCCACGGGTCCAGCTTTGCCGCACAGATTTCGGGCTTGGAGATATGGTCGATTACAGCGCGCAACTGCGGGACCGAGTCGAGCGTTTGCAGGATGAACGGGAGATGCCGTGTATAAGTCAGGAATTCGAAAGGAAAGTCGGTTTCGGCCAGGAGCTTGAGAGAAGCGATCACTTGCGGGCGGAGAATCCAGCGATCGTCTGTGAGGTCTTGGAGCATTGGACGCAGACCGATGAACTTTGGGTGCTTTCTGTACTGCTCGAATTGCTCAGGAAATCGCGGATCTTCCAGGTCGAGCCAGCCGACTACGCCTGCAATCGACTCGTCAGCTGCGGCGATGTCCAGCAGGAAATCCGTTTCTGCTACAGTTTGCGCCGCCTGCACAAGGACTGTCTTTTGGATATTGTGGCGAAGCAGGGATGGGCGCAGGTCAGCAGGAAGATAATCGCGATACAAAACGGTAACAGACGGCGTCATCCAGTGATAGTCGCCCCGTTTTACCTTCCAGTAGTGCTGATGGCTGTCAATTCTCATGGCTCACCCTGAACGAACGGAGCTTCTCCCAATCAAAGGGAACGCCCAGCCCCGGTTTCTCGTTCGGAGTAAAATATCCGTCAATCAGTTCGAGCGGTTGCGTTAGCACCGGATTCAATGACGGGATGTACTCGACGAACAAGCTGTTTGGAATCGCCGCGACCAATGGCAGGTGCAGCTCCATCACGAAGTGTGGGCTCACTTGCATATTGTGGCAATCCGCCATATGCGCTATCTTGAGCCACTCGGTAATCCCGCCGCAACGGCAGGCATCGGGCTGCACGATCGAGACGCCGCCCGTCGCGATATAGTCGCGAAACTGGAATCGCGTAAACAACGATTCGCCCAGCGCAATCGGAATCGATGTGTGAGCTTTGAGACTCGCGTGCCCGAGCAAGTCTTCGGCTGGAAGCGGCTCTTCAAACCAGAAGAGATTATAGGGCTCCCACATGCGCGCACGGCGAATGGCTTCAGCACTGGTAAAGCGTTCATTGGCATCGACCATCAGCGTGCGATGCGGGCCAAGCACCTCGCGCACTGCGGCAATGCGCTCCGCATCTTCCGCGGGATCGTCTTTCCCCACCTTGATCTTGGTTCCGCGAAAGCCAGCAGCTACGATCCGCTTCGTTTCTTCTATCAGCTGCTCGATGGAATGGTTAAGCCAGCCTCCGTCTGTGTTGTACACGGGAACACGCTTACGTGCGCCGCCAAGCAACCGGTGCAAAGGCATGCCGGCGATCTTCGCCTTCAGATCCCAGATGGCAATATCGATTGCCGCTACTGCCAAAACCGCGATGCCTCCCCGGCCAACCCAGTCGACCTGTCTCCACATGCGATTCCAGATCAGCTCATGGTCGCGCGGGTCCATGCCCTGGATGAGCGGGCCCAGTCCTTCGTTGATCAGCGAGCAGATCTCGCGCGCACCAAAAGGAATAATGCTGTACGTGAATCCCGACCCGACAAGGCCCTCGTCCATCCGCACGTGGGCAAAGACGAGGTCCATCTTGCTGAAGTGACGGATGGCATCGTGCATCTCTCTATGCACCGGAATCTGGTAAAACTCCGCCCAAGCTTTTTCTATGCGCATGTAAATCCATCTCAGTGAAGTAAACTGTCGAAGCTCAAAGTTATCATCGACGCAGTAATAAGCGCTACGCCAATACCCATACGCGATCGCGCGCGAGGCGGCGCCATCCGCCACTCCCCGGCGAAGGTCCCGAGTGTGCTTGACCACAGCAATAAAACCGCCATGCAGACTGCAAAACCAATGGAGTTGCCGTAGGCGCCCATCGCGCTTGCGCCCACTCCATAACCCAGCATTCCAAACAGCCAGAAAACGGCGGCAGCGAAGGCCAGTGACGCTTCACGCAGAAAGGATTGGGGAAATACTGCGGCACTGTCATTGCGCTTCAAAAGATAGAGCGTATAGGCGGCATTCGGAAGGTAGCCTGCCGCCAGCACAATCGCCCAAACGCAAAGCGTAGCGCGGCCCGCCGTTACTCCGCGCTGCATTGCTTGTGCCGCGATATTACCGCCGAAGACAAACCCAAGATTGATCATTGGACCCAGGCAGCCGGTGAAAAGACACAACAGAAGGCCTTGCAGAAACCCGTTATCGGAAGACGTCGTGGTGGCGAGGCGTGCTTCTCGCTCCCGTCCCGCGCGTGCATAGAAGACGAGCCCGCACGTCAGCAGAGCTGCGCTAGCGAGATAGAACGCGCCGGTTATCCCTGCTGGCGCTGTCGGATGAAAAAGGGCGAGTGGAATCACGCTGCCCAGCAGTGCGCTCATCCCGATCACGATGGCAAACGCCATCGCTATGCCCACACGGGCGATGGAAAGCCCGAAGGTGACCTGCGCAATGCCCCATCCGTATCCGAACAGCGCGGGGAGAAGAAGGTCGCTTAGCGAAAGCGAAGTATAGAGCGAGAGCAGATGAGGCTCTGCCCACGCTGCAAGCGCCAGTGGCATGACAACCAGGGACAATGTAGCATACACGAGCCACGTGTTCTCCCACCGCCATTCCCTTGAGAACTTCATTGGAACGGGAAACGTCGCGGTTAGCGTGCCGCTGAACGCAACAATGCCCAGCCCTAGAATTGGATGCGAAGAGGCCATCATCGCTTGACTATGACTGCGAGTTGATGAGGAGGAATTGTGAGCTGTGCAGGTAATGTACCGGTCTGATCCGCGTGGAACGGCGTCGCGATCGAAACTTTGCCCGACAGACCCTCCAGGCTTACTTCGACCGAATCCGGTGTGTCGCCAAAATTCACCACCACGCACGCCTCACCGTCCACGCCAGGTTTGAGCGGCTTGAACACGGAGTAGCGGATATTCGCGTCACCTTGAACCGTTGCACCTATCGTGTCATTGAAGCGCCCGTAGAAGAGCAGATCAGCGTACTCCTTGCGAAT
>JASHVE010000060.1 GCA_030039675.1 Acidobacteriaceae bacterium
TGGTCGCCGCATACGCAGTGTGTCCAGGAATGCCCATGACATGCATCGCCGAGCCGACCAGAATGATCGACGCACCGCTATTCATCAGCGGCAACAGCTTCTGCACCAGAAAGACTGGGGCCTTCGCGTTGAGATTGAATACTTTGTCGAAGTGCGTGGGCGTGAGAGTGTCGATCGAACCCTGCTCCGTCAAACCCGCATTCGATACGACTATGTCGACGACACCTTTCCCGGCCTTGACCGCCGCTGCGATGCGTTCTATGTCTTCAAGCTTTGAGAGATCTCCGACGATGGCCGTGACATTCTTGCCGATCAACGACACCGCCTTGTCCAGTTCCGGCTCCCGGCGCGCTGTGATGAAGACGTAGGCGCCCTCTTCGACAAACCGCTTTGCTGTGGCAAGGCCTATTCCGCTGTTGCCGCCTGTGATGACGGCTACCTTACCTTCAAGTGTGCCCATAACTCCTCCCTTTGTGATGGCGGCCTCCTAGTTACCGCATTCTAGAATGATCACTACATAATGCCGGTCATTCGCTACAGATGTGGCGCAGCTCGCATCGGATTCAGGAATTCGGAATCTAAAATGAAGGAACAGCTATGAAGACCTCAGTCAAACTTGGAAGACCACCTGAGTTCGATACGGACGCCGCCCTGGACGTAGCAATGCGGCTCTTTTGGGAACGGGGCTATGAGGGAACGTCCATATCTGACCTGTCTCAAGCGATGGGAATTCACCCGTCCAGCATTTACGCTGCCTTCGGCGACAAGCAGGCGCTCTTTGCACTCGCCGCCAAACGGTATGCTGACGTCCCTGCGCAATATATGGTGAAGGCGCTCGAACAGCCAACGCTCCGCGGCTTCATCCTCGCCGCGTTCGACAACACGGCTGAGTTCCTCGGTTCGAAAGAACATCCTTCGAGTTGCTTCACACTGACTGGCGCCATCTCCTGTGGTCTCGATACCGAGCCTGCGAAGATCCTGATGAGAGAGATACGTCTCGAAAACGAGGCCGCCATCAAAGCTCGACTCCTCAAGGCCCGAAGGGCTGGAGAGTTTCCTAAGAAAGAGAATGTAGGTGACTACGCGCGGTATCTTTCTTCGCTCCTCAGTGGTCTCGCAATTCAGGCCGCAAACGGATCAACCAGAGCTGAACTAAAGCGCACGGCAGAGATTGCTCTCAGACACCTGGGCATCGAAAGGTGAGCTATGGGAGTAGCGTCGCGATCTGAGAACCTGAACTTTCGCAACCAGCGTCTTTGCCCGAATGGGCCGTCCGATCCCGGGATCTCGTGTGCTGCATGAACGCGCGCATAATCGCCCAGTCGTTCCTCGAGCACGGAAACGGTGACTTCGCAGATCCTGGCGAGGGCGGCTGGACTCGAACCTTCAACTGAGCAGAATTGCTGCGGACAGTGCGTCCCTTTTGAATTAGAGTGGGCACAAAATGGGCGCAATTGCGAAAATTGGCGGATTTCCGGCTGCTCTTGTCTGCTCTAAGTTGTTGGTTTGATTGGCTCCCCAGGTAGGACTCGGACCTACAACCCTTCGATTAAGAGCCAACGACTGAAGGCCGAGTAGTCGTGTTTTCAATGGGGCAGAAAGGAGTGATTGGAGTGGGAGCATGGCTGTTCGAACTTCGGCGCGCTTGAGAGCATTTTCGGAATATATATTGACTTTTTGAGAGCAGTAAAAGGTGGCTTTTTCTTGATGAAAAAGCCTCTTGAGTTCATGCTTTCGGTCTACAGTAATTCCGAAAATGCTATAGCCAAGTTGCCCAAACCTGAGGTACGATCGTTTCACCTGCCGGACCACGGCCACGGAGGAGATCAATGATTCAGCCCTTCGTCGCACGAATTCGACCTGCTCGCTGAACATTGCCTTGGGCCTTTTCCGGTTGTCGCCGCGCTCTGCGGCTCCCGAGGACGACTTCAGCCCCGGGTGATTGCACTGCAAAATTCAAAACTAATCGCAGCGTGACCCCACAGCTTATGCCGAGCTTTGCCGCGGCATAGTGGAGTTCGAAATGTCTTTGATCGAAACGACGGTTCCGCAACCGGCCGATGGCGAGGTGCGCGGATTCTGGTCTTCGGTACGCGAGGCCCTGCGAGGCTCGCACCAAGACTATACGCAAGGGAATTTGAATCGCGCCATTTTTCTACTAGCCATCCCCATGGTCCTGGAGATGGTGCTTGAGTCACTGTTCGCGGTGGTCGACGTGTTCTGGGTGGGTCGTCTCGGAGCGAATGCCGTGGCCACGGTGGGCATCACCGAGAGTCTGCTGGCGCTGGTTTTCGCCATCGGACTTGGGCTGTCGCTCTCCACCACCGCCATGGTGGCGCGGCGCATCGGAGAAAAAAACCCTGAGGACGCGGCCATCGCCGGGGTGCAATCGATCGGACTGGGCCTTGCAATCTCTCTTCTGCTGGGTATCCCGGCCGGCGTCCTTGCGCCAAGGCTTCTGGCGCTGATGGGCGCTTCGCCGGAGATTGTGGCGACGGGCTCTGGCTATGCACGAATTGCGCTGGGAGGATGCGGCGCAATCATTCTGCTGTTTCTCAACAACGCCATCTTCCGCGGCGCAGGAGACGCAGCCATCGCGATGCGGTTGCTCTGGGTGTCGAACATCATCAACCTCACCCTCGACCCCTGCCTGATCTTCGGAGTGGGGCCCTTCCCGCGCATGGGCGTCACCGGCGCGGCCATGGCCACATTTACCGGCCGCAGCATCGGTGTGTTCTACCAGTTCTACCGCCTCATGAAGGGCTCGGAACGTATACGCGTGCTCACCTGCCACATTCGTCTGCACTTGCATGTAATGAGCCGGCTGCTTCGCGTCTCACTGACGGGCATGCTGCAGTTCGCTATCGCCAATGCGAGCTGGATCGGCCTGGTGAGAATCATCTCCCTGTTTGGCGCAGCGGCGGTCGCGGGCTATACCGTCTCGATCCGCATCGTGGTGTTCTTCATTCTGCCAGCGTGGGGCTTGAGCAACGCCGCGGCCACACTGGTGGGACAAAACCTCGGTGCCGGGAATCCCGATCGTGCCGCGCAGTCAGTTTGGCGCACAGGGCTCTACAACATGATCTTCCTGGGCTTGATCGGAATCTTCTTTATCGTCTTCGCGGCGCCGATCGTCAAACTGTTTGTGGATGATCCTGCGGTGGTACCCATTGCGGAGGCATCGCTGCGCACACTGAGCTGCGGCAACCTGGGCTACGCCTATGGCATGGTAATGTTGCAGGCCTTCAACGGGGCGGGCGACACGCTAACCCCGACGATCGTCAACTTCTTCGGCTTTTGGGTACTGGAGCTCCCTCTGGCGTGGTGGCTGTCTGTAAAAGGCGGTTTACACGCCGAGGGTGCATTCCTGTCGATCGTGATCGCCGAGTGTGCGATCGCCGCAGCCAGCATCGTGTTATTTCGGCAAGGGAAGTGGAAGAAGCAGAAGATCTAGGGCAGAATTGGAAGCAACCGCGCGAGTGACGGTGTGGTGAGAGCAGTGTACTGCCGCCCGCAGATCAAAGGAGGTCCACATCAGGCTCGGTGAGACCCCTCTCCCTTGGGGCCCGCCTACGGCGTTCGTAGCAATTCTCGGCGGCTCCGTACGTCAGCCAATGCTCTTTTTCAATCTCATCCCACATCATTTGCTTGTCGGCCTCGCTCCAAGCGGCACGGCTCTGTACAACCACGAACCCCGGAGCTCAGGGTCGGATGGATCGCCAATGCGCACTTCGTAAAGCTGCTGCTCTGCGAGAGGCAGGTTTTGATTGCCGGGTTTGGAGAGGACTTCTTGCATGGCAGGAATAGTGGCCTCCACAGAGACGGAAGTGCAAGGGCACTTGTGACAGCCGGCTTTGTTGAGTGTTAGTGATTTCAGACACCGAATCGGACGAAGAATGGGGTCAGGTCACGATCTTGCCAAACATCTTCCCTACGCCTTGAATCCTGAGTACATGGACCCGCTGAATCCTTGCGGAAGAGGAGAGAGTTGGACGAAGTGGCGGCTTCGCGCCGTTGAAGTGAAAGATCTGGAGCCCGCCGCTGCCGCGAACGGCAAGCAGCGTGCCCGAGGGCGACATCGCGAGAGAACTAGGGTTGATGGATGTCGACGCACTCATCGCCGTGCATACCTATCTGACGATCAACTCCACCACCACGTCGCCCGGAGAGTACCTATTTCAACAAGTTCCCCTGATAGCGTCATTCGACGAACACTGGGCCTTCCGATCGGGGACGGACGCTCGCGGACTTCCCGTTCTCAATCGATTCTCAACTAGCACCTCGGCGACGATGCGCCGATGGGCCTCGTCACATTCCCCTTGGCTTTCAAGGGAAAGTATGAGATCTTTCCCTTGAAAGCCAAGGGGAACGGATGGACACCTCCAAACTCGAATTTCTGCGGGGCACCCTGGATGTTCTTATCCTCAAAGCTTTAGTCTGGGGGCCGCTTCACGGGTATGCCATCACTGACCTCATCCGCAGGCAGAGCGATGACGCGCTGCTCGTCGAAGAAGGCACGCTCTATCCCGCCCTCTGGCGACTTGAAAACAAGGGCCTGCTCGAGGCGGAGTGGGGACTTTCGGAGAACAATCGTAAAGCCAAGTTTTATCGGCTCACCGCCGAGGGCCGACGTCGGCTGCGTCAAGAAGTGAAGACCTGGGAAGCGTATGCCGCGGCCGTGGCCAAGGTGCTGGGCGCGGCGCGTCCCCCGCTGCCGGAGGAGATGGCATGAGGCCGGCTCCTTTATGGCGCCGATACGACCGCCTGTCGGGTTCCGATCCGGCGGCAGACGTGAAAGATGAGCTGCGCTTTCACCTCGAAACCAAGGTCGACGATCTTATCGCCCGAGGCTGGTCTCCCGAAAACGCGCGCAAAGAAGCCAAACGTCTGTTTGGAAATATTGCCGCCGTCCAGCGACTGGGCGAGCGCATAGGAGAGCATATGGAACGCCGCCGCCGTCTCAGCGACTATTGGGCCGACGCCCTTTGGGATCTCCGCTTTACCCTGCGCATGCTCGGCCGTGACGCCGGGTTCGCCGTCGTCTCCATCCTCATTCTCACGCTCGCCATCGGCGCAAATATCGCCGTCTTTGCCGTAGTCAATACCCTCCTGCTGCGCCCGTTGCCCTTTCCCGACGCGCACCAGCTGGTGTGGATTGCACCGGCGCCGCGCAAGTGCGGCTTCGCATGCGCCACTTATTCCGCCGACGCCTACAACCGCTTCCGCGCGCAGAGCCTCTCCTATCAAGATGTCACCGGCTACTTCGCCTTCTCCACCGCCGATAACCTCCGCCTTATGGGCCATGGCGACCCGCAACCGGCCACTGGAATCATGGTTATTGGAAACTTCTTCAAAGTACTCGGCGTCCAGCCTGCCCTCGGCCGCCTCTTCACTCCCGACGAGTCGCGGCGTGGCGCGATGCCAGTCGCCGTCCTCTCCAATGCATACTGGCGCCGTCAGTTTGCTGCCGACCCATCCATCGTCGGCAAGGCCATCGACCTCAACGGAATGTCCACTACCGTCATCGGCGTGCTCCCCGCCGGCTTCGACTTCGGAGCGGTGTTTTCACCGGGCGGGAAAGCTGATCTCTTCCAGCCGCTCATCCTTGAGGACGCGCGTCTCATGGGTGGCATCGTCACCATGATCGGCCGCCTTAAGCGAGGCGTGACACTGGCCCAGGCCCAAGCCGAGGGCACGGCTGTCGAGCCCCATCTCTGCTGGAGAGACGATATTGCCGCCTCCTGCGGCTTCTACTCCCAAGATCCCAACCCAATGCGCCTCCGTACGCTTAAGGATTACGTTGACTTGCGTCTCCGCCGCTCACTGATCGTCCTCTGGTCCGCCGTCGGCGTGATCCTGCTCATCGCCTGCGTGAATCTCTCCAATCTGCTGCTGGCACGCGCCGCCGCCCGCGGTAAGGAGTTCGCCGTTCGCGGTGCTCTCGGCGCCAGCCGAGGCCGCATCGCGCGCCAGCTTCTGACCGAAAGCCTCGTCCTTTCCAGCGCCGGTGCTCTCCTGGGTCTCGGGCTTGCCTTCCTCTTGCTCGAATGGCTGGCGCACCAGGGTTCGCTCGCGCTGCCCTTGCTTTCGAGCCTCCGCATCGACGGCGCTGCGATCGAGTGGACCGCACTCACCGCCGCTTTCGCCACCCTGCTTTGCGGCCTTGTGCCAGCTTTGCGCATGGCCGGCGGCCAGCTAAGCGAGGCCTTGAAAGACACCAGCGCCGGCGCGGGCCAGGGACGCTCCCACGACCGCATCCGCTCCATACTCGTCGTTTCCGAGATCGCGCTTGCCTGCGTGCTCCTGGTCGGCGCCGGGCTTCTGCTGCGCAGCTTTCTTCAGGTGCTCGATGTCGATCTCGGCTTCCAGCCTGACCGCGCCGCGGCCATCCAGGTCGACTACGACGATGGCGGAAATGTTCCGAATGCCAAGCCAGAAGATATCTATGCGCACCGCGTTGCGATTTTTTCCCAGATTCTCTCCAAAGTGAGATCTCTACCCGGAGTTACCGCAGCCGGAATGGTTGATTATCTGCCCATGGAGCAAAACCGCGAGTGGGGCGCGCCCGTCCCTAAAGGTTCAAGCATTAATGCCAACAATCTCCCAGACACCCTGGCCTATGTAGTCACTCCCGGCTATTTCCGCGCCATGGGCATGACTCTGCGGGGGCGCGACTTTACCTGGGACGACGGGCCCAAAAGCGCGACAGTTGTCGTCCTCAACGAAACCATCACGCGTTTCCTCTATCCGGGCCAGGACCCGATCGGCAAGACTGTCACACTCAACGGAGGGGATGTCCAGATCATCGGCGTCCTCAGAGACGTGCGAGACAGCAACGCCGAGAATCAACCAAGCTGGCAGATGTACTTTCCCGCGACCCAGCAAGGCCCCGCCGGCATGCAACTCATTGTCCGCACCGCGATGCCGCCGTCCGCGTTGGCATCCGGCATCCTCCACGCCTTGCGCGAACTCAATCCCTATCAGCCCGCGGCCGAGTTCCGGCCCATCCGCAGCATCGTGGACCGCGCCAGTTCGCCGCGCCGCTTCTTCATGATGCTTGTGACCGCTTTTGCATTGCTCGGCCTCATCCTGGCCACGCTCGGCATCTACGGCGTCATCGCCTACTCCGTTGCCCGCCAGACGCAGGAGATCGGCATCCGCATCGCCCTCGGCGCCAGTGCCTCGCACGTCCGGGGTATGGTGCTCTCCGAGACCTTGCGCCTTGCCGCGACCGGAATCGTGCTTGGCGGCGTGGCCTCACTCGCTTCCGCCCGCTTTATCGCTTCCCTGCTCTTCAAGACTTCGCCTTCGGACGCCGCAACGTATGCCGGAATGGCCGTGGGGCTTCTCGTTGTAGCTCTCATCTCCGGCTACTTGCCGGCCCGCAGAGCCTCGCGCATCGACCCCATTCAAGCGCTGCGAATCAACTGAGCGAGCCGCAGAAAAGAATGCGGCAACGAAGTACAGCAGGTTCTCCAGGGTTAAAGAATATCCGCGTTCATGTGGCCTCAGCATTCTTGGACTCCTGAGAAGGGGAAGAATGCAATGAATGAACCCATTAGAGCGGTTCCACAGTTTATGTGCCCTTGATGAAACTGAAGAGGGTGGCATTTTCTTGAGGAAAATGCCACTTTCCGGTAGCGGCTTCAGGATATAGCAACTGTGAAACCGCTTTAGTCGGGTTCATCATATACCCCGATCTCGGCAATATGCGGCATCTCCTCGCTGCTCTCCAGGAGCAGTCGAATTCTCTGCGATGAGACGCGCGGAATGCGATGGATTGTTGTCGGTGTGGGTGTTTCACCTCCCGCGAGCGTGATCCAACTTGTGCCGTTCCAGTACTGAAAGTGATAGCTCCGAATGCGGCTCTGCGGGTAGCCATTCGCTCTGTCAACGGGCTCAATCAACGAGACAACGTTGAAAGTCTCCTGCTTTCTCAAGTCCACCTCCAACCAGCCCGAGGATTGACCTTCATCCGGGTGCCAGCTCGACCGGAAGTCGCCATCATTCGCCTCGTCTGGCCCTACAGTATCCGGGTAGGAGCTGGCATGAATAGGCTTCCCGGTGGCAAGGTTCTGCGTCGTGATCACAACGTGCTCGTGGAGCTCTGTCATGGGTCCAGGATGCTTCCACGCCTTGCCGATTTCTTCGAGCCGGCTCACGACGTTTGGTGAGAGGCGCCCTTCGCGGGTTGGGGGAGCATTCAGAATCAGGTTGCAGTGTCTGCGATTCAACGGCTCGAGCCACTCATCCACGACAGTCGTCACTGCCTTCAGATGTCCGTCGACATCTTGCTGCTTCCAGAACCACCCGTCGGTAAGTGTCACGCACGACAGGGCCGGCACGTCGCTGCCCTCTGGGACCTTCTGCCCGGCATTCTGCTCAAACGCCTTCACATCGGAATAGTAGAGACCGCCTGTAGGATACTGGCTGGCGTTGAGATCGCACAGCAGGCAGTTGGGCTGAAGGCTCTTGACATGCTCATAGATCTCGCGGAACGGAACCTCTTCATAGGTGATGCGGCTCCACGGCGCGTCCCATCCATCGGTGATGAGAATGTCAATCTCGCCGTAGCCGGTGAACAGCTCTGTGAGTTGATCTTTGATGAGTGCGATCTTCGCTGGGGTGACGTTGAAATGGCGGATATCGTCGCGCAGCGACAGGATCGAATAGTAGAGGCCTACCCGCAAGCCGGCCCTGCGAAACGAATTTACATAGGCGCGTACGACGTCAGTTGAATGTGACGCCTGCCCCACGCTTGCCGCTGCCGTCTTTGTCGGCCAAATACAGAAGCCATCGTGATGTCGAGTCGTCAGGCATCCCCAGGTCATGTTTGCGGACTGCGCCGCCGCGGCCCATTGATCCGTATCGAGAGCG
>JASHVE010000061.1 GCA_030039675.1 Acidobacteriaceae bacterium
GGTCCACTCAACGATGGCGCCGTAGGCCCGCAGAATCCGCTTGCGCTCCGGAGAGACGTTTGCCGGCATGGCCAGATGAACGGGAATTCCGAGCGCCGCGCCGAGCATCGCCAGCGCAATACCCGTGTTACCGCTGGTGGCATCGAGAATCGCCTTGCCCGGCGTCAAAAGGCTGTGCTTCTGGGCGTCGCGGAGCATCGAAAGGGCAGCGCGGTCCTTTACGCTGCCGCCGGGATTGGCCCACTCAGCCTTGCCGAGGAGTGTTACACCCGCCAATTCGCCGAGCACGCGATCGAACCGCACCAGCGGAGTGGTGCCGATGCGTTCGATCTGCAAGGAACCGGGTTGCACGACAGTCAGAGTCATGGGAATGAGGACGGAGCTTGGCGCGTCTCTTCGACATGGAAGACGGCGCGATGGCGTCAAGGATCATCTTCGCAGACTCTCTTGCCGCTGTGGTCCATACTTGAGCGAAACCGGCCCTCTCGCGTGGCATCTTTACTTGCGGATCGGACGGATCGGAAGAATTCATCAGGACCTTGAAGTGAGGCCGTAGAATGCGAGTATGAGACGAAAACTTCGCCATCCCGGATTCGATCAGACCCTGGACCAGCTGCGCGCGCACGGCTTCGAGATTGCGCCGTTTGCCGTAGTCCCAGGCGGCACGCTGGTGACCAAACATGGAGCCGGGGCCGTGCTGGTGGCTGTTGAAGACGCTCCTGCGGCCTTTGCCATAAGGCCTGGCATCATGGTGCGAGGCGAAGTAGCCCGGCTACTGGACCGCGGCTATCAGAAGTTTATTAAGACCTCCCAATATGAGCTTCCGGCCTCGGCGGCGCAATTGCAGTCGATCCACATGTTCAGCGAAGAATTGAATCAGGTGATCGGCGCTATCAGCCTCTACAATGAATCGCTGGGAACTACGAGCGACCTGTACCAGTACGACCGGCTGCAGGGTCGCGAAGACGAAGCGGCTCATCCCGCGGGCGGACGGCCCTGGGAGACGGTAGGCGAGCATTGATTTTCGTTTTTGAAATTCCAGCGGTGCAAGCATGGAAGAGATAGAGAATCCGGAGGATCTGGTAGCACGCGAGCAGGAACGCCGGGGAATGCCGCGATGCAAGGTAGACGCGGACGCCACATTGCTTGCATTGAGCACCGGCCTGGAGATGCCCTGCCGGATCGTCGAGCTCAGTCTTGGCGGCTGCCGCATGGAGATGAGGCAACGAATCTCCTTGGGGGTGGGCGCGGCTGTTGAGACAACCTTCAAAATTCAGGGCATCGCTTTCCGTTTGAGCGGCTTGACCGAGTGGACGGCGAACAAAATTATCGGCCTGAGCTTTGGCCCGATGAGCTCGCGGCGCAGAGATGATCTGGTGGAAGTCCTTTGCGAAGTGGAAGCCAAACATGCCGCTGAGGTTGCCGGGCCTGGCCCTGAAGTAAGAGCAACTACGGGAGCGGTTGCGAACCGCGGACCATTCCTCATACCCAAGCCGGCTTCGGCCGTCAATCACAGCGAGACTCGAGGATCGGCCGACGGCTTTGAGCCGCCGATGCTCGAAAAACCAGAAGAGCCACCCGCCCAGACGCCGGCAGGGCCGGCACGCGAGCGCCGTGTCAATCGTCGGTGCGAGGTCGATACATCGGCAGTCATCTACCTGGTGAAGATCGGCTCGAAGCTCAATGGGAAGATCCTCGATTTGAGCCTGGGAGGATGCCGCATCCGCACTGCGGAGCGGTTCCCTGTAGGGATCTATACACGGGTCGAGACAGAGTTTCGGCTGCAGGGACTGCCTTTGCGGCTGGCGGGCGTGATTCAGGCGATTCACGACCGGAATCTCGTTGGGGTTCGGTTTTTGGATGTGAGCCAGCGGAAGCGGGAGCAGATTGCTGAACTGATTGATGAGATCGTCGAGATGCGGGGCGTGGGGACCAGCGAATAGAGTCAGCGCCGGCGGGCGCGTTCGCGCTGTAATTCGCGATAGAGCTCGCTTTTCGATCTTCCCAGCTCTCGCGCCAGGCGCTTGAGAGCCTCTTTTTCGTCGAGTCCGGATTCCGATTGCAGGCGCGCTACGCGAAGCGAAAGGTTCTCGGCCGGCTGGGTATTCACCGCCGGGCCTGTGGAGGGCGGCGCTTCAACCAGAAGCGTGATCTCGCCCCGCACGCGTTCACGCGCAGTGAGCGAGCGGCGCACCTCTGCCACGGTCCCGCGCAGAAACTCCTCGTGCACCTTGGTCAGCTCGCGCGCCAGCACGATGCGCAGCCCAGGTTCCCAGGCAGCTTCCAGATCGGCAAGCGTCTCCTCGATGCGGTGTGGCGCCTCGTAGAAAATCAGAGTGCTGCCGTGCTCACGTGGCTCTCGAGCCAGAGCTTCGATGCGGGTGCGCCGCGCGCCCGCCTTTTCCGGCAGAAAACCGAGAAAGTGAAACTCGCCTGTCGGCAGACCCGAGGCCACCAGCGCGCTCAAGGCCGCATTCGCGCCGGGGATGGGGTACACGGACACGCCCGCCGCGATGGCCGCAGCCACCAGCCACGCTCCCGGGTCGCTGATACCGGGCATGCCGGCATCGGAGACGAGCGCGATCCGTGCGCCGGACTGGAGCGCCTCCACAAGCTCGTCGGCGCGCCGGCGCTCATTGTGTTCATGGCAGCTCACCGTGGGCGTCGCAATTTGAAAGTGGTTCAGCAACTTCTGCGTGTGGCGTGTATCTTCGCAGGCAATGCGGTC
>JASHVE010000062.1 GCA_030039675.1 Acidobacteriaceae bacterium
ACCTCGGCGCGGCTCATCTCGTCGCCAAAGAGCAGACCGATGGAGTAGATGACCGGGCCGGAGAGTTCCTGGACGCGGTGGATGGTCTGCTCGAGATTCAGCGTCGAAGCGTTGTCTTCGCCGTCGGTAATGAGAACCAGCACCTGTTTGGGCCGCTTCGCGTCGTTCACCAGCTTGTCGGCCGAGGCCACGACGGCATCGTAGAGCGCAGTGCCCCCCCGTGAGTCGATGTGTGCCAAGCCGTCGCGCAGCTTGTTGACGTCAGAAGTCAGGTCGCAGTCGATAAACGCCTCGTCGGAGAAATTCACCACGAAGGCTTCGTCCTGCGGGTTCGAGGCAAGCACAAGATCCAGAGCGGATTTGTTCACCGAGGGCCGCTTGCGGTACATCGATCCAGAATTGTCGATCACCAAGCCGATCGAGACCGGAAGATCGGTGTGCTGGAAGCTGAGAAGAGTCTGCTTGACGCCATCCTCAAAGACCTGGAAATCGTCCTTGGTCAGGTTCTGGACCAGCTGGGTGCCATTGAGTACCGTGGCATTCAGAACGACTTCTTCCACGTCAGTGCGCAGAACATAGCCGCTGCCTTCCTTGGGCAATGGAGCTGGCGGAGGGACGGGCGCCAAGCCATCGGGCGAGCGAACGGGGTCGGCATCGGCGGGCAGCGCTGGGGCCTGAACCGGCGTGTGGGACGAAGCCTGCCCCACACCAGCCTGCGCGGTGACAGGGGATGCAGACGCAAATTGTACAGAGAGCGTAAGCGCAACCCCAGCAAACAGAGCTGCGCAGATCGCGTTATTGCAAAGGCGCATAGTACCCGGTGCGAGCATAGACGGTAAGCGGAGGCAGTCCCGGAGGTGGATTGACCTTCACTTTCACTTTACGCCACTTGCCGTCACGATTCAGGTCCTTGGGCTTATATCCGATAACGTATTGATTGCGCAGCTCGGTCGAGATTTTTTCCGCAATATCGCTCATTTCGTCCACATCGTCAACGCGGAAGAGCCGCCCACCCGTCGAGTCGCTCAGATCCTCCAGAAGCTGAGGTCCGGTGCGCTCCTCAGGAGTGGGTGCGTAGGGGTCGAAGATGCCGATCGAGTAGATCTCGACGTCGGACTCGCGCACTTGAGCACGCACCTCGCCCTCGGTATACCGAGAGCGGTTGTCGCCGCCGTCGGAAACCACGAGCAGCGCTTTGCGCTCGTGCCGGGCGTCCTTCATCTTCGCGACGCCATAGTAGATGGCGTCAAGCAGCGCAGTGCGATGGCCCGCGTGCACGGTAGCCAGACGCGCCTGAATGTCTTCGACCGAACTGGTGAAGTCCTCAATCAGTTCCGGCCGGTCATTGAACCCTATCACGAAAAACTCGTCCTGCGGATTGGCGGTTTTGATGAACTGCAGAATCGCGTCTTTGGCGCGGATGAGCTTCGACGTCATAGAGCCGGAGAGATCAAAGATGATGCCAATCGAAACCGGCGCATCTTCGCAGGCGAAGCTGGTGATGTTCTGCTCACCGTTGTTCTCGTAGATCTGAAAATCGTCTTTTTCCAGGCCCGTAACAAGCCGGTTCATCGGATCGGTAATGGTGACAGGCACCAGAACCATGTCGACATCCATCCGAATGAACGAACCGGGATGAACCTTGAGAGCCTTGATTCCGCTTTCTGCAGGAGCTTCTGCGCCGTGCGGCTCAGCGGTAGACGCAGTAGCAGTCGCAGGCGGCTGGACGTGTACCCGGTTGAGCGGATCATCCTGCCCCTGGGCGTGAACCAGGAACGGCAGGAGCACGAACGCGCAGAAACTGACCAACTGGCGGACCAGCTTCAGGTTGCCGCCCCTATTTAGCGAAACACGCGAGAGGGGAAGCATCGTCATACGAGAACCCCTTAAAGTTGGACGCGATAGTAGCATGTTTGGCGCGTCTTTGGTGTAACCAGATTGTAACCCCGAATTCCCCTGGTAACACTGGCGGCCCGCACATCCAAGTGCCCTGGGACCATTCCGGAGGCTGGGATACAATCAAGCCTGAGCGCACCGAACTCTCTTGTGAGGTGAGATGCCGGGCTCGGCGCGCGGATGTTGTTTGCACGCGGAGCACGACCTTTCTCATGGCTCGCATTTACCCGTTTCGCGCCTGGCGCTACAACCCTTCAACGGTTCGCCTGGATGACGTGGTCACCCAGCCCTACGACAAGATATCGCCTGCCATGCAGCAGGCTTACTATCAGCGCAGTCCTTACAACTTGGTCCGCATTATTCTCGGACTGCCTGAACTCTTCGATGCCGAAGAGGGCGAGAATGTCTACACGCGCGCGGCACGGGACTTCCGTGCCTGGCGGCAGCAGGGCGTACTCGTCAAGGAGAAAGAGCCTTGCGTATTCGCCTACGCGCAGCGTTTTACGGCACCCGGAACCGGGATCGTGAAGGAGCGGCGCGGCTTCATCGCCCTGGGTAGATTACATGACTACTCGGAGCAGGTGGTTTTCCGCCATGAGCAGACGCTCTCCAAGCCCAGGACCGACCGGCTGAACCTGCTGAGGGCAACGCGCGCCCACTACGGCCAGATTTTCATGCTTTATTCCGATCCGGCCCGTGCTGTAGAAAGAATCCTTTACGACGGCGGCGGGGCTGCCGATGCCGAAGTGACAGACGAGTATGGCGTGCAGCACCGCCTCTGGCGCATCAGCGACCCGCCAACCATTAATCTGCTGACTACGGCCATGGCCGACAAGAAGCTGATTATCGCCGACGGGCACCATCGCTACGAGACGGCGCTCCACTATGCAAAGACCTATGCAGGCAATGGAACGGCCAAGGCGGAGCACAGCGTGATGCAGCTGCCTCAACCACCGTATCCGGAGGCGGCTGCGATGATGACCTTCGTGAACATGGATTCCGATGGGCTGGTCATTCTCCCCACACACAGGGTGGTACACAGCCTGCAGGTTTTTGATTCGGCGACGTTTGCCAAGTCGGCCGAGGAGTTTTTCGTCGTAAGTGCGCTTCCGGCAGCAAACGCCGAAGGTTACTTGCAGACACTGCAGAATCAAAGTGGGCCGGCTTTTGTAGCCGTCATGCGGAATGAGCCGCTACTGCTGCGCTCCAAGCCCGAAGTGGCGGCCGCGACTCTGGCCAATGTGCCGGAACGCCAACGGCAGCTCGATCTGCGACATCTGCATTCGCTCGTGCTCGACAGGCTGCTCGGCCTGGATGCCGAAAAGGTGAGCGAGCAAACCAACATCCGCTATCTGCGCGATGCGGGCGAGGCGATGGAACAAGTGCACCGCGGCGAAGCCGATATCACCTTCCTCACCAAGCCCGTGGCGATGGAACAACTGAAGGAGGTGGCCTTTGCCGGCGAGGTGATGCCACAGAAATCCACTGACTTTTATCCCAAGCTCCTCAGCGGCCTGACTATCTATGCGCTGGATTAAAGAGCCGAAATGCCGGGCCGCAAGCAGAACCCGGCGGGCGGGACTGCTGCTTGCTTCTGTTGGGGCACTAGGGTCCGCGCTGGCTGCAGCACAAGCGCCAGCTGCGCCCGCAGCGCGCTTCGCTGTGGTGCTCGACGCGGCCCACGGCGGCAATGATTCTGGAGGGCATAGCAGCAACTGGACCGAGAAATCTTTCACGTTGGCCTTAAGCGTCCGGCTGCGCTCGCTGTTGGCAGCCCGTGGAATTTCGGTGGTCACGACGCGGGAGTCCGATGTGACGCTGGGTGCCGAACGGCGCGTAGAAATCGCCAACCACGCTAACGCGCAGGTCTGCCTCGACCTGCACGCTTCCCTCAGCGGCTCAGGAATTCATTTATTTGCGTCTTCATTGGCCGCGGCGGTCCCGGCGCGCTTTGAGGCGTGGAGGACCGCGCAAGCGGGGTCGGTCACACGGAGCCTGGCACTGGCTGGGGTTCTGAACGCGGCACTGCAACACGCCGGCATGACCGTGACCCTCGGACGGACGGCTCTTCCAGTGGTTGACAGCATGACTTGCCCGGCTGTGGCGGTGGAAATATCCCCGGCAGCCGCCGGAGCCCACCCTTCCGGTGAATCGGCAACGGAAACCCTGAACGACCCCGGTTACCAGGCGCGCGTGGCGGAGGCGCTGGCCGCCGCACTGGTGGAATGGCGAGCCGACGAGGGGCATCTGGGGGCCGGCCAGCCGTGATTCCACGCTACCAGACCGTTCTTTTCTTTCTACTACTCGCCGCTTCCATTATCATGGGCGCGCTGCTGTGGCAGTTGCGCAACCGCGAGCACCAGCGCCTGCTGCAGGGCGAAGAGTCGACACCTACGCGGGCACCCGAGGTAGCGAAAGCGGAACAGGCCACTCTGATGGTGGCCAACGACAGCGACGACTCGCTGTCAGGTCGCGCCCTTTCGCTGCCCTTGCCGCAAAGCCCCGAGGCCCGCGCCCGCGCCATCCTGGGCAAACTACTTGATCTCTACGCCACCGCCGACGCAGCTCATCCTGTCCCCGGAGGGGCAAATTCGATCGCGCAGGTCTTTCTGCTGCCGGTGTCGGGGGGGGCCTCCTCATCGACCGGGGCAACTGCCGTGGATAAGGGCCCACCAACGGGTGCAGAGTTAGCCGTCGTGAATCTGACTGGCGCCTTTGCCGCCAATCACCCTTCTGGTATTGAAACTGAAAGCCTCACCGTGCTCTCGATCTGCGCAACGCTCCACACAAATTTTCCGCACATCACGGAGGTGCGCTTCCTGGTGGATGGACAAGAACGCGAAACTCTTGCAGGACACGCCGATTTGACGCGCACTTACCTGACCACCGAGGTGCTTCCAGCACAAGGAGCAGCGCAATGAACGGTCCATCAGGCAACGTGCCAACCATCGGCGTCTTTGATTCCGGCTTTGGCGGGCTTACGGTGTTGCGCGCACTCATCGCACGGATGCCGCAGGCGCGGTTCGCTTTCCTGGGCGACACCGCGCGGCTGCCCTACGGCTCCAAGTCGCGGCGGACGATTGCCCGCTACGCTGTGCAGAGCGCGCAATTCCTGGTCAATGAGCAGGGGGCGGAATATCTGGTGATTGCCTGCAACACCGCTAGTGCGCTGGCGCTGGATGCAATTCAGGAGGCCGTTCCGGTTCCCGTGCTGGGCGTGATCGAGCCCGGTGCAGCGGCGGCGCGCGCGGCCTCGACCACTCGCGACGTGCTGGTGGTCGCCACCGACGCGACAGTGCACAGCCACGCTTACTCGGCAGCCTGCCAGGCGCAGGGGCTGCGGGCGCTCGAAAAGGCCTGCCCGCTGCTGGTGCCGCTGGTCGAGGAGGGCTGGACCAGTCATCCGGTCACCGCCGAAGTGATCCGCATCTATCTCGATGAACTTCGCGCAGATGCCGCGACGCGGGGAATGAGCGCGGACACTCTCGTTTTGGGGTGCACGCACTACCCACTGCTGCGCCCGCTCATTCAGCAAGTCCTGGACGGATGCGGGCCTTGTGCGATTCGTGTGATCGACTCTGCAGAATCTACTGCCGAAGCTGCAGTGAAGCTGTTCAACGGCAGGACCGCCAATGCGACGGGCTTGACGGCGCATACCGAAATTCGCTGCTTCGCTACCGACTCGGTGGAGAAATTCGAGCGGCTCGGGTCGCGCTTTCTTGAGCGTCCTGTCGGTAGGGTTGAGTTGATCGACCTTGGCGGCTGATATTCTAGAGCGGTTCCACAGTTGATGTGCCCTTGCCGAAGCCGCGGAAGGTGGCATTTTCTTGAGGAAAATGCCACTTTGCAGCAGCGGCTTCGGGATACAGCAACTGTGAAACCGCTGTAGGAGGCGGTTTGGCGCGCTTCTCTTCTGGTGGAGGAACAGGAAAAAGATGATCGATCTGGCAGGCAAGACGGCCGTGATCTTCGGGTTGGCGAACAAGCGTTCGATTGCCTGGGGCATTGCGCAAAAACTTCACGGAGCCGGCGCAAAACTGGCCATCTGCTATCAAAACGAACGCATGCGGGCCGAGGCCGAAGACCTGATCCGCGAACTGCCCGGCGCCAGCGGCTTCCAGTGCGATGTTTCGAATGACGCCGAGATCGATTCGCTTTTCGCCGCGCTCAAGGAGCGGTACGGGAAGCTCGACATTCTCGTCCACGCCGTGGCCTTTGCGCCCGCCGAGGATCTGAAAGGCGCATTCCTCAACACCAGCCGCGAAGGGTTCCGCATCGCTCACGACGTGAGCGTGTATTCGCTCATCGCCCTCAGCCGCGCCGCCGCGCCCTTGATGCGCGACGGCGGCAGCATCCTCACGCTCAGCTACTACGCCGCCGAGAAGGTCGTGCCGCACTACAACGTGATGGCGCTGGCCAAGGCTTCTCTGGAGTCCTGCGTGCGCTACCTTGCCTATGAACTCGGCCCCAAAAATATTCGCGTAAATGCGATTTCTGCGGGGCCTATCAAAACGCTGGCTGCACGGGGCATCGGTGCGCTGGGCGACATGATGAAGGCGCACGCCGAGCGCGCACCACTACATCGCAACGTGGACCAGCTCGAGGTCGGCGGGACGGCGCTTTACCTTGCGAGCGACCTTGCCAGCGCGGTGACCGGCGAAACAATCTACGTGGACTGCGGCTACAACATCATGGGCTTCTGATTTGGCTAAGCCGGGCAGATGGCTTCAGTGAGGCGCGCGGAAACCAGATTACGGCCCTGCTCCTTTGCCTCGTACATAGCTTCGTCAGCGAGCCGCATCATTCCTTCAAGGCCGCAGGCCGGATCAAGCTGGGCCACGCCGGCGCTGATCGTGAACTTGATCGGCCCGGCCTCGAAGGGCACTTCAAGAGCTTCGATGGCCCGCCTGATCCGCTCGGCGGCGAAGACACCGGAGGAAGCAGGAGTATCGGGAAGCAGGACAGCGAATTCCTCGCCGCCAGTACGCGCGAGAAGGTCCTGCGCGCGCAGGAGGTTTTTCACCTCAGTAACCAGGGCTTTCAGCGCGTAATCACCGGCTGCATGACCGCGCGTATCGTTCAGGTGCTTGAACTTGTCAATGTCGATCATGATCATGCACAGTGGATAGCCAAACCGGATGCTTCGCGCGGTTTCGCGCAGCGCCGCTTCTTCCATCGCTCTACGGTTCATTGCACCGGTAAGAGGATCAGTACGCGCCTGCTCGGCGAGTTCCCTCTGTAGCTCCGTTACCAGGAACCACAGGTCGCACATAACCATGAAAGCCGCAAGAAAGGCCATGCCGGCGAGTGAATAAAGCCAGCGCGGATCGGTATGCGCATTCACGGTTTCCCAAGGACGCATGTAACGAAGATTGGTGAGAATAGCGCGATAGCCGGCTACACTCATCTCACCGAAGAGGATTACTGCTGTCGCCCGTGAAACTCCACGGAATGGTCCGCTTCCGCAGCGCAACAGCATGAGGGCGGATGTTCCGCAAACGGCTACGAACGGGATGTTCATGAGATTGCCGCCGTAAGGGATGCGCGCCAGAAACATCGCCGTATAAACGGCGAGAACGGTTGTCAGAGCGACCAGGGGCCAGCGCGTCTTCATCGGTTTGCGGACCACAAACCAATGCAAGCCCATAAACTGCAACGAAACGGAGATCAGATAAAGCTCGTTGGCCAACATGCTGCTAAGGACGGTCGGAACCTTCCCCTCAAGCCCCTGGAGAATGAGTTTGGCCAACCCGACAGCCTGGCCTATGGCAAACCAGGTCATCCCCTTCACGCTGCGGTTATGCCAGGCCAGAACACCGATACAGATGGTGAACACCGTGACCGAAGCGATATTGGTGAAGAAATAGGTGCCGTAGTCCATAGCTCAAAGACGAACGAAGTGGAGCATCTCCCGGAACTCCGAAGGCGCAGCCAAGATTCTTTTCGCAAGCGAGAAGTGCCACCATTGTATTCCGTTTCAGATACGATTCACTGCCTACTTGATGGCGTTTTCGAGGATGGTAACTACAACATTTAGGTGAGGTTACCCTTGCTGTCGGCCGGCTCGGCGAGAAATCGTTGCATGGACACGCCACCCGGGCTACATTGACAGGATTTCAGACCAGACGGCGGGCTCGACGGGGAGGCCGAGTTCTCTGTTTTCTGCGCGGATGCGCAGCGTCTCTTCGCCGGGATAGCGCACGGGCTTCCCTGCGGTTGCGGGCTTCGCGTTATGAAGCGAGGCTATGATCTCATCGGCGATCTGCGTGATGCGCGGCT
>JASHVE010000006.1 GCA_030039675.1 Acidobacteriaceae bacterium
GATAATCAGTACCTCAGCCATCAGCTGTCGCCGGCGGAAATGAATGTCATTGCGCAACGGGTGACCTTCACGGCAATCTGTGTGCAGTGCCGGAACTCCCCGACATCACCGCCTACATCACCGCCCTCGAGCCGCGCATCCTCAACCAGCCGCTCGAACACATCCGCCTGGCCAGCGTCTTCCTCCTCCGCACCGTAGACCCGCCGCTCGCGAGCCTCGAAGGCAAAACCGTCCGCGCTATCCTCCGCGTCGGCAAGCGCATCGCCCTCGGCCTTGAGGAAGACCTATGGCTCGTCCTGCATCTCATGATCGCCGGCCGCCTCCACTGGAAGCCCGCGCACGCCAAACTCGCCGGCCGCAACGGGCTCCTCGCCCTTGATTTTCCGGCCGGCAGCCTGCTCCTTACAGAGGCCGGCTCCAAGCGCCGCGCGTCGCTGCACGTGTTGCGCGGCGAGCAGGCCCTCTACGACATCGATCCCGGCGGACTCGAGATTTTTTCTTCCACTTTGGACGAATTTCGTGCGGCTCTAAGCTTCGAAAATCGCACCCTCAAGCGCGCCCTCACCGACCCGCGCATTGTGAGCGGCATCGGCAATGCCTACTCCGACGAGATCCTGCACGCCGCGCAACTCTCGCCCATCGCGCAAACCCACAAGCTCAAACTCGAAGAATGGAACCGGCTCTTCCAGGCGACGCAATCTACGCTCACCCTCTGGATCGACCGCCTCAACGCCGAGGCCGGCAAAAAGTTCCCCGAAAACGTCACAGCCTTCCGCCCCGAAATGGCCGTGCACGGCCGCTTCGATCAGCCCTGCCCGCGCTGCGGCGAAAAGGTGCAGCGCATCCGCTACGCCGACAACGAGACCAACTACTGCGCCCGCTGCCAGACCGGCGGCAAGGTTCTCGCCGACCGCAGCCTCTCGCGCCTTCTCGGATCGGACTGGCCACGCACTCTCGAAGAGCTGGAAGCGCTCAAACGGCGCTGAGACGCCATTGCCCGGGTGCCGCTGAAGTTGTATCTGCTGTTGCCTAAGTAACTTACTCAAGTGCAATTTACCTTGACATATAAGTAACCCTCCCGCAGAGTGAGAGAGCGACTCCTTTTTCAGCAGGCGAGCTTGCGCTCAATCCCCGGCGTCCGGCTGCGCAGCCGGACGCCAATACGAGTGTGGAGGCTGTTTTCAATGAACTATCTTCACGTCCACTTCCTGCCAGTGCTCATCGCAACCGTAGTTCAGTGGCTGCTGGGCGCGCTCTGGTACGGCTACGTCTTCAAAGAAAGATGGAAGGTCCTGGTAGGTCAGGCGGACGGCCAAAAGCCGGCAAGTGCGTGGTTCGGAATGGCAACCGCCTTTGTCGCCAACCTCATCCTGTCGTTCGTCCTGGCGCACATCATCATGTGGGCAGGCGGCCACACTTTTCCTGACGGTGTTTGGCTCGGCTCTCTTTGCTGGCTTGGGTTTATGGCACCCCCCATGTTCACGCAGCACATCTTCGAACGGCGTCCTGCCAAACTCTTCGCCATTAACGCCGCCTACTGGCTGCTGGCGATGATGGTCGGCGGCGGCGTGCTGGCGAACCTGAATATCCGCTGACACCCGCGGCTCTCCCGGTCGCAGGCACCACGTTTGAAATCAATCGCTTCGGCGAAGCAGAAGCCTCCGGTTACAATCGAGGCCATGACCAAAGAAGCGATTGAAACCCCCAACGCGCCGGAGGCCATCGGCCCCTATTCCCAGGCCATTCGCGTCGGCAATCTGGTCTTCACTGCAGGCCAGATCCCGCTCGAACCCTCGACCGGGCAAGTCGTCGCGGGCGGCATCACCGAGCAGACAGCCCGCGCGCTTGAAAATCTCCAGGCGATTCTCGAAGCCGCGGGCACCAGCCTCGACCGCGCCGTCAAAGCTACCGTCTACCTCAAGGATTTCAACGACTTCCTGGCCATGAATGCCGTCTACGGCAACTATCTGGCCAAAGACGGCACTCCGCCCCCGGCCCGCACCACCGTCGAGGTTTCGCGGCTGCCTAAAGACGTTCTCATCGAGATTGAACTCATCGCCGAAATCTGACAAGCTCCCTCCACCGATGCTTTTCTCCCTGAAATGCATCCTATCCACTGCCGGCGGCAAACCGTTCCGGCAAGAATGGAGTCCTCTTGAGCGATACCCAGGAAAAAGTGCTGCACAGCGAAGCCGAATGGCGCAAGCTCCTCACGCCCGAGCAGTATCACGTACTGCGCGAAAAAGGGACCGAGCGGGCCTTCACCGGCGCGCTCACCCAGAATCATGAGACCGGCAACTACCACTGCGCCGGCTGCGGCGCGCTTCTGTTTCTGAGCGGAGCCAAGTTCGATTCCGGCTCCGGCTGGCCGAGCTTCGTCATCCCCGCCGATTCCAAGGCGGTCGAAGAGCACGAGGACATGAGCCACGGCATGCGCCGTGTCGAAGTCACCTGCGCCCGCTGCGGCGGTCATCTCGGCCACGTCTTCCCCGACGGCCCGCGCCCCACCGGTCTGCGCTACTGCATCAACTCCGCCTCACTCACCTTCACCGGCGAAGGCAAATAAGCCGCAGGCACAACAAAACCCCGTCCAGCCGGACGGGGTTTTTCTTTACCGGAAAACTATTGCAATGCGCCGCTTACGCCTTGGCGATCTTGCCCGCCTTGATGCAGCTTGTGCACACGCGGATGCGCTTGGGCGCGCCGTTCACCAGCGCCTTCACCGCCTGCAGGTTCACATTCCACCGCCGCCGCGTCACGTTGTGCGCGTGCGAGATGTTGTTGCCAAACTGCGGCCCCTTGCCGCAAATATCACAG
>JASHVE010000063.1 GCA_030039675.1 Acidobacteriaceae bacterium
TGAAACCGCTGTAGCGCCCGATCAAGGAAATTGTGCAGGCGGGAGCACGGACTCGGCTGACTGCGAGTAGCGGATAGTTTCAGGGCCAACCGCACCGCCGGTCATGAGCATGCTCATGGCCTGCTCCATGGTCAGGTCGGTCTCGATGACCTTCGAGCGAGGAAGCACCTGTAGAAACGCAGACGTAGGGTTGATGGCGTTGGGCAGCAGAACGGCGGCGAGCGGCTCACCGGTTACGGAATCGGTGAGCGTGCGGGTGAGGAAGCCGATACTCTTCTGGCCTTCGATGGGAAAGTCGACCAGCACGACGCGCTGGCTGGAGGGCTTCTTGGCCATCATGGTGTCGATGAGCTGACGGACCGAGGTATAGACCTTGGCCACGAACGGCAGGCGCTCGAGCGCGGACTCGAAAAGCTCAAAGGCCTCGCGACCGACAACCACGGAGGTCACACGGCCCACCAGGTAAAGCACGGCCAACGTCATGACGATCGCCAGAACCGACTGCATGAACGGGCTGGTGAACCACCCCAGGGGGAACAGAACATTAAAAAGCTCGACGATAGGGCGTCCGGCCTTGGCGAGCGTGGTGAACAGGAAGCTGAAGATCAAATAGGTAACGAAGAGCGGCCCGATGGTGATGATGCCGGCCAGGATGTTGCGCTGCAGGCTACGTAGAGTATGGGAGAGGACTGGGTTCACGCGCATCTCCTACGCTGTTACGAGGATACGCGAGCGAGCCCCACACCCGCGCGGGATCAAGGGCAGAAAGATGAGGAAAGAACGCCAGGAGTTCCGACAGGATCAAAATCCCGATTTGCGTGGATTCCCTTTTTGAGATTCCCTTTTATAGTGGATGGAAGAGGAAAGCATGGACGACCCGGAAAGCCTGGAATCGCGCGAAGAATTTGCGCCTAAAATCGTGGATGCACCGCGTCCGCGCGCCGTGGGATCTCCCCTGCCGAAAGGCGATACCGGCAGAGCTCCGGCGCCACTGTATCCAGGCAGCCCGGCACGCGTCGCGCCCATGGACGATCTGACGGGAGAGGACGCGCCGCCGGAGACGCTGGAAGACCCGGCCCAGCCCTCTAGCCTTCAGCGTGCTGTGAAAGGTGTGCGTATGGCGCTTCCCTTCGTGCAGAAGGTTCTGCCGTTGCTGGATGGCCAGGTGCTCGCCACCGTGGCCAACCTGCTGGCGCCACGCGCCCCTGCGCCGGCTCCGCCCGTGAATCTGGCGCCGCTCGAAACCGGCCTGTTGGAGGTGCAAACGCAGCAGCGCAAACTACGCGAGCAGGCGGTGGAGCAGAACACATCGCTCAAGAAGGTCGAGGACCGGCTGGAGATGGTCCGCGAGGCAACGGACCGCAACACATTGGAGCAACAGGAGTTGCTGGAAGACCTAAAGTCGGTGCGCAGCAAAATGACGGTCTTTGCCGTGTTTGCGCTCCTGCTTTTGGCGGGGTTGGGCGGCCTGAATGTTGTGATGTTCCTGTATATGCGCGGTATTCTGCGCTAGGCACGCACTGGTCTGGAGCAGTTCCCGAATTAACGTCGACTTTTTCAGCGCCGTGCAAGGTGGCCTTTTTTAAGGAAAAAGCCACTTAGACACCTTCCTCCGGTATACACCGATTCGGGAACTGCCATAGTCGCCGGCCAGCCTCCATTCTCAGCCCCCACACGCCCGATGCGATCCCGCTTGCAAGATGAGTCTTCCGTGTCCCCCCAAAAGGCTCCAGGTGACTCATTTTCCCGAAAAACGCTTCTGATTCATATTATGAAACTGCATTTTGATTACACAAATACAACTTTTACCGGAGTTGCTCACTATACGAAAGTTTTGTGTCGGGGACCTTGCCAGTCGTATTTTTGCAGGACTAGTATTCCGGATAGTTCGAAAGGGTCAACCTTAATAGGACCCACCCTCCCAACCTATGTATGCAGTTGTTCCCAAGTTCACAGAGCTTCACAAACGGCTGGCGCCCGCATACACCGGCGCACGCGAATGGAGTGTCTCGTCATGGCATGGTATGCCTACTGCATTGGGGAAAAGCAAGCGTTTCCTGAATTAGCACGTCATCGTAAACCAGTGCCGTTGGAGTCAGTTCTAGGAGTAAGTGGAAATCAAGTATTTCTATATCCAGCCAGTGACCTCGCCGTTGTCGTGAGCGAGCATAACCCACAGGAAACGTTGAATCAGAAGTCGGGTGTGGATCATGCGCGGGTGATTGCGGACTGCTTCCAGCACTCGACGGTGCTGCCCTTCCGGTTCGGCACGGTGTTCAACGATGACGAGGCGTTGCGCAAGTCGATTCGCTCGAACCAGCGGCAGTTTCTCGGCAATATCGATAAACTGCGCGGCAAGACCGAGATGCACCTGAAGATCTTCGTCGACGACTGTTGCGGCAAGGAGATTGACCGGCACCTGCCGGCCGAGAGCGTAGGCCGCGAGTATCTGAGCACCCTGCGTGAGAACGCAACCCGGACGCGGGAGCGCCAAACGCGGGCGCGGGCAGTGAGCTTCCAGATGCACCGGCTGTTTATGCCGCTGGACGAGGAAGTAAGCTGCCGGCTGACGGAAAACGGGAAGATGGTGCTGGACATCGCCCACCTCATCGACCGCAAGTGCGTGGAGCGTTACCAGAACAAGTTCGCTTCGACGAGCGCGATGATGAAGGAGTGCCAGCTGCAGCTTTCCGGTCCCTGGCCGCCATATCACTTCGTCCATCGGCTCACGCGGACCGCACATGCGGCTCCTGCCACCGAGAAGGCGACTCCGACGGTCGTGATGCAGCCGGCGATGGCGTAGGCTTGGTTCTCTCGCTGCTTTTGAACAAGAAGCTCCGGCTCCGGCCGGAGCTTTTCTTGTGTGGGATGGGTTGAGAGTTGTGCTTTCCAATCCTTTCGGCGAGTGACCCACGTCCCAGGGAAATAAATTAACCACCAAAATAGGTGCCCCAGGTCCCTTGCTTTTGGGGACCTGGGATAGCACAGGATTCAGTCAGCCTGTTTCTTGTACACCAGATGTTCCGGCAACCGGTTACCGCGCCGGAAGGCGGTCCATTGGGATTCGATCTCGACGGCGCCGGTGCGGCCCGTTGCGTAATGGAGAAAGCTCGACCAGGGCCAGTCCTCGGGCCTTTCCACCAGTCCGCGCACGACCGGGTTGCGATGCATGTAGTGGAGTTTCTCGATCCGCTTCCCCTCGTTATGGACGTTGAAATCGTAGTAGCGGGCTTGCCAGAAAGGCCGCTCCCGACTGCGCAGCGAGACAGAAAGTTTGAGCGCATGAATCACGCTGGAGACGGCGCCCTTCTGCGGCTCGCCAAGGAGCAGATGCACGTGCTCGGGCATGACGACATAACCGGCGACAACAAACCGGTAACGCCGCCGTGCGCGCTCCAGAGCGTCTTCGAAAAGATCGCGCGCGGCTGCGGAG
>JASHVE010000064.1 GCA_030039675.1 Acidobacteriaceae bacterium
GGCGTCCGAATGAACCGGAAGATCCTCTTTCTGGATTCCGCAGAGATTCTCGCTCTTGAAGCCGAGGGCAACTACGTGCTGGTGCGGCATCTGAGAGCTTCGTACATGGCGAGGGAGCGGATCTCAGAGCTCGCCAACCGGCTCGAAGCTTATGGGTTTATCCGCATTCATCGCTCCGTGGTGGTGAACATTGCGCAGGTCAACAGCATTGAGCCGTTGCGCAACGGCGATTACCGGCTGTTGATGAGGACCGGCAGTCATTACGCGATCGGCCGATCGTACAAAAAGAATCTGCGGCGGATTGCGGAGTTGTGGGTCGGTATGTGATCCTCCCGGCAGCGTCCCGAATTCTCTCCCCGAGAGTCCTTGCGCGTTTTCAGAAACACGTTGCAAGGAATGGACGTGCACTTTATGCTGCTCTCAGGCAAAAACAGAGATACGGGTCCCGATTTGCCCTACGCGAGTATCTCCGCTTGCTGGCGGTTGCGCCCCTTGAAACGTTGTGGCTTCGGGAGACATCCTACTCTGGGTTTGCGGTAGAAGCTGAATTCATCAAGCGCCTGACCTCCGTTCAGCTGAAACCTTCCGCGCACCATGCATCTATGACTTTATATGGCCAGGGTTTCAGGACTTATCCTACTCATCGCGCTGGCTTTGACGGATGGCACCTTTTCGCGTGCACAGAGCGCTCCTGCGTCTCCGGACAAGATCTCGCATACCAAGGCCGAGCAGGGTCTCGGCCGCCAGCTTGAGGCGTATCCCGAGGCCAAATACCCGGTCGATCCGCAGAAGATCTACACGCTCGCGGAGCTGATTGACCTGGCGCAGGAGCACAATCCAGACACGCGCGTAGCGTGGGAAGAAGCCAAGGCCAGGGCTGCCCTTCTAGGAGTGGCGCGCAGCGCGCTCTTTCCAACCATGGCGGCCGTAGCGTTGGCAGAAACAGAGCGCACTGCCACGCTTTTTGGGGAGTACTTTGCCCGGCAAACTCTAGGCGTTTTCGAGCCGGTGCTGCACGTTGAGTACCTGGTCTTCGATTTCGGCGAGCGAATGGGACAGATCGACATTGCCAAGGCCAACCTGCTGGCTTCCGATCTGAACTTCAACGACACGCACCGCAAGGTTATCTTTGAAGTGGCCTCGGCTTACTATCGCCTGCTCAATGCCAGGGGCCAGAGGCTGGCCGCCGAGGCAAGCCTCAAGAACGCGCAGAGTGTAGAGGCTGATGCGCAAGACCGCCTGAACAACGGGTTGGCGACAAAGCCGGATGTTCTTGAAGCAACGGCGGCGCGTGCACAGGCGGACTACGATCTGCAGGCCGCCATCGGCGCAGAAGACATTGCTCACGGCGAACTGGCCACGGCCATGGGGCTGCCGCCCGACACATCGTTTCAGGTGCAAAGCATCGACCAACTTCCGTTGCCGAAAGATCTGGCCGATTCCGTCGATCAGGAGATCGACCGCGCCTTCGCGCAGCGCCCGGAGTTGCTGGAACAGGTCGCCCGCCTGCGCGCGGCCAGCGCCTCCATCAAAGCGGCGCGGTCTGCCTACTTTCCCGCGCTGAGTTTCAGCGGTGATGGCGGGCTGGCGCGGGCGTATGGACAGCAGAACCTGTTGCCCGGCAGTTATGCGGAGGGAGAGTATTGGGCCGTCGGATTGCAGCTCAAGTGGACGCTGTTCGACGGAACGCGGCGCGAACACGAGGTTGCGGAAGCACAGGCGGAGAAAAGAACAGCGCAGGCCAGTATCGATGCGCTGCGCGATCAGATCTCTGAAGAAGTATGGACCTCGTACACCAACATGAAGACGGCTCTCAGGCAACAACAAGCGGCGACGGCATTATTGGCTGCGTCAGAGCAGTCTTATGAGGCGGCGCGGGAATCTTACAGCTACGGAGTGCGGAATATCCTCGATGTGGTACAGGCGCAGAAGGTGCTGGCGCAGGCGCGATCAGAGGATACGCTGGCGCGCACGCAATTGCTGCTGCAGGTGGCAGACCTCGCCTTCCGCACCGGCGATCTGATCCAGACACAGCCGCCCAAGGTGGGACCATGAGGCATCAGAAAACGCTGCGCGAATTCGTGTGCATCCTGCAACGGCTGGCGAGACTGTTTGCAGCCGCGGCAAGCCTAGCGTTGTTGACCGGCTGTTCGCGCGCGCCCTCGTTCAGCATTGTCGGTTCCTATTTTCCGGCCTGGCTGCTGTGCATCGTTGCCGGCGTGACGATGTCGGCGATTACGAACTGGATCCTTACGCGGTATAAGCTCGATAAGCTGATTGTGTGGCCGGTTCTCATCTATCCCTGCCTGGCGGCGTTCTTCGCGTGCACGCTTTGGCTTATGTTCTTCAACAGCTAGGGGGACGCTGTGGCACTCGACTCATCGACCGAAAACAACAAACTCGGACGTGCAATCAGTGTTGCCATCCTCGCGGCTACGGCCATTGCCGGCCTGCTGGTGGCGCGTGAGGTAACGACGAACCCGCGCACCGACGATGCCGAGGTGTTCGCCAACTACATCGGCATCGCGCCGCTGGTAGACGGCCCGATTACACATCTGTATGTCGTCGACAACGAGCTGGTGAAAGAGGGTGATTCGCTGTTTGAGATCGACCCGCGGCCTTACGCTTATGCGCTGGCCCACGCCAAATCGGATCAGAAGGCGCTTGTCGGCCAGATCGATGATGAGAGACGCCTCATTGCCGGCAAGGTTAGCGGTGTGGATGTAGCCAAGGCCGGCGCGCTCAGCGCTCAGGCCAGCCTCGAGCGCGCAAGCGCCTCCATCAACCAGGCAAAGGCGGACGTGGCCAATGCCAAGGCCGCGGTTGACCGTGCCGACGCTGAGCTAAGCTACGCGAGCAACAATCTGCATCGCATCGAGCCGCTGCTGGTGAAGCAGTTTGTCACGGTGGATCAGGTGGACCAGGCGCGCACGCTCGAGATTGCACGCACGCAGGCAGCGCAACAGGCCCGTTCACAGCTCGCGCTGGCAGAGGCCTCGCTGGCTGCGGCAGAGGCGCAATACCGCGAGAGCGAGGCCACCGTTACCGAAAGCAATCACCAGGTGCAGCAGGCAACCCACAACGTCACCACGCTCGAACCGCTTGTGGGACAGCTTCCCGGCAAGCAGGCCGCCATCGACACCGCGCAGTACAACTTCGACAACTGCAAAATCATCGCGCCCTTTAACTCGCGCGTGACGAATCTAACGATTTCGCAGGGAGAGTACGCCCACGCGGGACAACATATCTTTACGCTCATCGATACGCGCGTCTGGTGGGCGATCGCGAACTTTCGCGAGACACAACTCGAACATATCCGGCCGGGAATGGCGGCCGATGTCTACGTGATGTCGAGGCCCAGCGTGCGCTTCAAAGGTGTGGTCGACAGCGTTGGCTTCGGCGTAACTCCGGATGAGGATCTCATCGGGCATCTCACCACGCCGGGCCTGCCCGACGTGCAGCGGACACTGAACTGGGTCCATCTGGCGTCACGTTTCCCGGTGCGCGTGCGCATTGAAACCTCCACGAATGAGATCTTCCGGCTCGGCGAATCGGCTGTGGTCGTCATCCGCGGGGAATCTTCGCTGGTATCGCGCAGATAGCCATGGCGACAACCAGGATTCAATTTCCGCACGAAGCACGCTTCATCACGTGGTTTCCCGATTTCCTGCGGAAGGAACTCGCGCCGTATCCGGGCCGGGGCGCGATTATTGCGCGCACAGTGATCTCGGCAACTCTCACAGCCATCCTGGTTGTGACTTTTCGCATTCCGGGCGGCGCGATTGGCGCACTCTGCGCATTTCTGCTCTCGCGCGAGGATCTTGTTTCCACGGCGCGGTCGGCGCTGAATCTGGTCTTTGCCTTTGCAATCGGGGGACTCTTCATTCCCATTGGCGCGCGCTTCTTTGCTTCGATGCCGTTCACGCATTTCCTCTGGGAAGCGGCCAGTCTCTTTAGCTTTTTCTTTCTGCTCCGCACACTGACGAACTTTGCCGTTGCCACCGGCCTTTGTCTGCTGGGAACAAATATTCTCTCCATCTGGTACCTGCCCGGACCCGCGCAGCGAAACGTTGAATTGACGCTATGGCAGCTTGCCTCGGTGCTCGTGGGCGTTGTGGTTACGCTCGCCGTGGAGACTGTCTTCCACGCGATCGATCGCCGCGACGAGTTGATCGAGGGCGTGGATGTGCGGCTAAGGCAAATTGAAGACCTGATGCGCAGCTATGCCGCGGGGCAGCCGATCTCTCAAGAGAACGCACAGATGCTTACGCAATACGCGGTGGTGGGCGTGGGAATGTTACGCCGCCTCATCGCGCGCACAGCCGATGACTCAGCTCACCGTGCGCGTGTGAGCGCGCTGGTCTCCATCACCGGCCGCTCGATTGATTTTGCCGCCGCCCTGGCGGCCACGGCTCCGGCCTGCGACGTCATGCAACGGCCAAGAGTCGCGGCGCTCGCGGAGCGGCTGGCCGAGCTGCGCACGGCTCTGCGAACGAATGGCCAGATGACAGGCTGGGAGCCACTTTCCGACGAAGAAGGCCGGGCGGCGCCGCTGCTTTCGGGGCTGGAGGCAACGCTTGCCCTGGCTCCCTCGGTTTTCGCGAACAAAAGCTCGATCGATCCGCGCCTTCAGATTCTGGATGCTCCACAGGAGCGCGGCCGGATCTTTGTAGCGGATGCGTTCACCAATCCCGAGCATTTGCGCTTCGTGCTGGGCGGCACCCTGGCCGCGATGCTGTGCTACATCCTCTACGTCGGGCTGGCGTGGCCGGGTATTTCGACGGCCGTCACCACTTGCGTGCTGACGGCGCTGAGCAATGTGGGTGCGTCGCGCCAGAAGCAGGTGCTGCGCCTGGCGGGCGCCGTACTGGGCGGTTTTGTCTTTGGCCTGGGATCGCAGATCTTTGTTCTGCCATACCTTGATTCGGTTACGGGTTTTGCTTTGCTCTTCGCTACCGTCACCGGCATTGCCGCGTGGATAAGCACTTCCAGCTCGCGTCTTTCCTATGCGGGCTTGCAGGTGGCCGTGGCGTTTTATCTTATAAACCTGAGTGAGTTCACCATCCAGACATCGCTCACGACGGCGCGAGACCGGGCTATCGGCGTGGTGCTCGGCACGTCCATGATGTGGTTGGTCTTCGAGCGGTTTTATCCCCGGCCCGCCGCCGATGAGATGGTGCACATCTTCATTCGCAACCTGCGGCTGTTCGCGGAGCTTTTGGAGTACTCTCCTACAGAAGACGACACCACCGCAATCATCAAGGTACGCCGGCAGAGAGATCAGATTTATCGCTACTTTGGCGACGCCACCGCACAGGCCGATGCGGTGCCTTTCGAAACCGGCCCGGCGCGGGCGGGCCACATGGCAGCGCGCGACCGGATCCGCCGCTGGCAGACGGCTCTGCGCACCTTCTATCTGCTGCACGCACCTCTGCTCCAATTCCGGCTGTTCGCCACCGCGAGCCAGAGGGCCAGTCTCTTCGCGAAGATCGATAACAACTTTCGCGAGGAGTGTTCACGAGCCTTCCGGCAGGTTGCAGAATGTCTCGAAAGCCAGCTCGAGAAGCGGGCCTACGTAGACGTTGTTCCCTGCGGCCTGCGATCGCTACTTTCGGCCTCGCTTCCAGACGAAACCGCGAACTTTTCCGAACGCGAGATTGCGCTGCTCCGCATCTTGCGCACGATGGCGTCGATGATCGACCGGATGCAGCAGGAAGTGGCCTCGGAGGCGCTCTACGCGACGGAGTGATGGGAAGCGACCGCTTTTAGAGCATTTTCGGAATACATATAGACTTTTTGAGAGCGGTGAAAGGTGGCTTTTTCTTGATGAAAAAGCCACTTGAGTTCATGCTTTCGGTCTACAGTAATTCCGAAAATGCTATAAGCGGTTAAGTTATCGACCTGTTCAAGAATTCCCGCAGTGACTTAAGTCACTGTTTCCCTTATGCAGCGCGGCTAATGTAAGTTTCGCAAAGGATTGCGGGATTTTCGAGAGCGGCCTTCCCAACGTAAGAATACAGTTTGCCAGAGCCCAAAGAGGATAGGGGGAAGACGTCTCAGCTCGAAACGCCTGTCAGGCGACTATCGAAAAACTTGCCCGGAGACCTGCCGCAAATCTTGCTGAAAATGCAGCCGGCGCGATAGGCGCACGGCCATTGCCTGTTCGCTTGGATCAGAGGATGGATCTGCATGGAGATTGCAACAGTTGCCCCACCGCTTTCAGCTGCGACATTGCCGTCTTCGCACTACCTGAATAACGAGTATGGGATCAAATCCTGGCTGTTGACGCAGGACCACAAGCGAATTGCGATTCTGTATCTCCTCACCACCCTGTTCTTCTTCATGATCGGCGGTTGCGCTGCGGCTCTCATCCGGCTTGAGCTGCTGACTCCCGCCGGGGACCTGGTGGCGGCCGATACCTATAACAAGCTTTTCTCGATTCACGGCATCATCATGGTTTTCTTCTTCCTGGTGCCGATTGCCCCTGCGGTGTTTGGAAACTTCCTTATACCACTCATGATCGGAGCACGTGACGTCGCGCTTCCCAGGATCAACCTTCTGAGCTGGTATCTCTTCGTCTTGGGGGGCTGCTTTGAACTTTACATGATGATTTTCGGGGGCGTGGATACCGGCTGGACGTTTACCACGCCGCTCAGCACGCACTACGTCAATACACATGTTATCGGCGCTGCGATGGGTATTTTTATCGCTGGATTCTCCTCGATTCTGACGGGACTGAACTTTATCGTCACGATTCATAAGATGCGGGCCCCGGGAATGACGTGGTTTCGCCTCCCGCTGTTCATCTGGTCCTATTACGCCACGGCGATTATCTTCATCCTCGCCACCCCTGTCATTGCGATGGCGATGGTCCTGATCGTGCTCGAGCGGGTTACTGGAATTGGGGTTTTTGATCCAACCAAAGGAGGAGATCCTCTACTGTTCCAGCACTTGTTCTGGTTCTATTCGCATCCAGCGGTATATGTAATGATCCTTCCCGGCATGGGCATCGTCTCCGAAGTGATCGCGTGCTTCTGCCGCAAACGTGTCTTCGGATATACAGCCGTCGCTTTTTCCTCGGTGGCGATTGCTGTTTTCAGCTTCTTTGTCTGGGCCCATCACATGTTTATCATGGGCATTTCCAATTATTCCGCACTGGTCTTTTCCATGATGAGCATGCTGGTGGCGGTGCCGTCCGCGATCAAGGTTTTTAATTGGGCAATGACGATGTATAAGGGCTCAATTCACTTCGACACGCCGATGCTATACACCCTGGGTTTTCTTGGGCTCTTTACCATGGGCGGCCTGACGGGGGTCTTTCTGGCAACGCTCGGATTGGATATCCACCTCACCGAGACTTACTTCATCGTGGCTCACTTTCATTATGTGATGGTTGGAGGGATGGTGAGCGCCATCATGGCAGGCTTGCATTTCTGGTGGCCAAAGATAACCGGCAGGATGTACCCCGAGCACTTGGGAAGACTCGCGGCCGTCATTCTCTTCATCGGATTCAATCTGACGTTTTTCCCTCAGTTCATCCTGGGATATCTGGGGATGCCGCGGCGTTATTGGTCGTACCCCCCAGAATTCCAGGTTCTGAACGTCTTTTCCAGCGCCGGCGCCACGATTCTCGCCGTTGGTTACCTCTTGCCGATCCTCTATCTCGTCTGGTCGCTCAAATACGGAAAGATCGCCGGACCGAATCCGTGGCAGGCAGCCGGGCTGGAGTGGACGGTTTCGTCACCACCTCCGGCTGAGAACTTTGCGCATCCGCCAATCGTCGATTTCGAGGCCTATGATTACGAGCGACTGGGGTCCAGCATCGAGGTTGGCGGCTGAGGGGTCGGCGGAGCGCCAAAACACAAGCAATGCCAGCCAGAAGGACCGCTTCGCCGGTAAGTTGGCACAACTTGTCGAGGAATTGGAGGCGCGGGCCGGGATCGAACCGGCGCATAAAGGTTTTGCAGACCTCTCCCTTACCACTTGGGTACCGCGCCTTGGCAGGGATGCCTTGTCCTGCGGGTCGGTCCAATCCGCTATGTTCTTCGCAGCAAACCTCTCTGCAGCGAGGCGGACTGGAGCGGGAGACGAGATTTGAACTCGCGACCCTCGCCTTGGCAAGGCGATGCTCTACCACTGAGCTACTCCCGCTTTAAGCGGCTCTCCGGTTCGGGGGCCTTCCGCGGTCTGGGCCGATTTTCGATCCCGAAAAGGAGCCAGCGCGGCCGATTTCTCCGTCCCGCAAGGGCCGGAAACCGCTATAACGCAAGTTCGAGTATACCGGGCAGCCCAGATGGGGTCAAACCGCCGCCGGGGCGGCTCCGGAGCCCTTTTCTTCACGGACAATCTGGCCGTCGCGCATGGTGAGGATGCGGCCGGCGACGGCTGCAGCTTCAGGGTTGTGGGTGATCATGAGCGTGGTCTGGCCGAACTCGCGATTGGAGCGGACGAGCATAGCGAGCACAGCGTCGGAGTTCTTGGTGTCGAGGTTGCCGGTGGGCTCGTCGGCCAGCACGATCGCGGGCCGCGTGATGAGCGCGCGGGCGATGGCGACACGCTGCTGCTCGCCGCCGCTCAGCTCCGAAGGACGGTGCTCAAGCCGGCCGCGAATCGAGAGCAGATCGCTGAGGTGGTCGAGATACTGGAGGTCCATCGGCTCCCTGCGGCCGCTGACGGCGTAGGCGATCTCGATATTGCCCATGGCGGAGAGCGTGGGCAACAGATTAAATTTCTGAAAGACGAAGCCGATGCGGTGCTTGCGCAGACGGGTGCGCTCGCCGTCGTTGAGCGCAGCGAAATCGACGCCGTCGATGACGACGCGGCCGTGTGTGGCCCGGGTGAGCCCGCCGAGCAGATAAAAGAGAGTCGATTTGCCGGAGCCGGAAGGCCCGACAATGGCGACGAATTCGCCGGGCTGGATGGCCAGAGAGACGCCGCGTACGGCAGTGACCTCAATACGGCCCGCCACGTAGGTCTTGGTCAGGTTTTCGGTGAGGATGATGGGCGACGCGGCTTGAGACGGCACATGCGTCATTGTAAACGGGTCGGTTCAGGCTGGGCTCCCACCGGGTCGGCCGCTCCCGTAAAATGGTGGTGCATCGATCTCAAGGCAGGATTTCGCACACATGGCCGCCGATCTGAAAACCTCTCTCGTCTCGTCTATTGAAGCGGCCGCCGCGCAGGCCGGCCTGGTTCTGGTTTCTGTGTCGCAGTCCAGCAGTGCGAGCGGTGGCAGCACGGCGGTGTTTCTGCTGGGACTTCCCGACGCCCAGGCTCTTGGGAAGACCCTGAAGCTGGAACTCACAGATGGCTTCGACTTCGACAAGCCGGATCTGCTGCCGCAGATGACTGCGCACCTGGCGGGCGAGGCGAAGCGGCTGCGCAATCCGCGGCCCGAGTGCTGCGTGACACTGGAAGGGCTGCCGGTAGCGTTCGGCGAGTTTCAGTGGCCTTTTCATCGTTCGACCTCGGGCGCGGATACGTTCATCGTGCACGGCGAAATCCACCTAGGCGACAGCACCCACGCCAACCTGCACGCCAAGATTGCGGCCAGCGTGACGCAGACCTTCGCGGAGATTGTGCCGGCGATGGAGCAACCCTATGCCGAGAGCTTCGTCTACAACGCGGTGCGCAAGACCATCGACCTGGGTCAGCTCGAGTTTCTGAAGTCCGGCAACCGGCAGCCTGTGCCGGTGACCACGCGCTTCTGGAGCCGCTGGCACAAGAAGTTCGTGTTTACCGACACGGACGACCAGGAGCGGCTGCGCTATCTGCTCAGCAAAGTCTACTGGCTCTCAGGCGTGCTGGGCGGGAATAAGCCAGTGTGGATCGCCGATCCGCGCGATGCGCAGTATTTGAACACGAGCGAGCAGGATCTGCTGCGCATGGCGGGTCACGAAGCGGGCGAAGGTCTGATGAAGCTGGATGGCGAGTTTGCCGCGGCCACGCCGGCGCTGATGGCGGGTGCAGGGGAGTATCAGAAGGCACTGGAAGCGGCGCTGGACTTTACCAAACCCAAGTTCAACGAAGCGATGCGGTCGGGACAGGCGAATATGTAAGCTCTGCGCTTTCCCACCCTTTCCGCAAAAGCGCGGAAAGGATGGGGCACCCGCGTAGGGTTTTGTGTCTTCCCACCCTTTCGACAGGAAAAAGTCGAAAGGATGGGGCACGGAGACTCTATGCGAGCGGCGCACCGCAGGAGCCGCAGAAGCGCGCACCCTGGGGATTGGTCTGCCGGCAGCGCGGGCAGGCGATGAGCGTTCCCGGTTGCGGCTGGACCGCAGCGGGAGCGGGCGGCACCGCGGCTGGCGGCATATTGACCGTTACGTTGATCGGCTGGGCAGAATCCCATCCCGGTACGGGAATGCCGAGCGATGCGGCGATACCCGCGGCCTGAATGGCGTTGAATTCGCGGACGCGCGACGGCATGAAGAAGCACTCGATAAATCCGAGAATGGCGGGAATGCCGGACCAGAAAAAGAAGCAGTAGAGGATGCCGAGCCCGGTGCGGCGCAGATAGAAGTGGTGTATGCCGAAGCTACCCAGGAACAGGGCCAGGAGAATGCCGACAATCTCGTCGCGGCGCACGGCTTCGTACTGCTGATAAAAGATTGCTTGCGGATTGGCGTATGCCTGGCCGGCCATGATGGCTCCCTCTTTTGCTTCGATCTAGAATACGCACAGCTTGCGCGCGTGGTTCCAACGCATTGTGCCACATCACGCCCTGCGCGATAGCATCAAATTCGTGACGGAAACACCGAACGCACAACACAGCGGCACATTCAAGATCGGCGGCGATCTGCGGGTGCACAGGCTTGGCTATGGAACCATGCGGCTGGTGGGCGAGGGCGCATGGGGCGAGCCGGCCGATGCCGAAGAGGCAAAGCGCGTGCTGCGCCGCGCGGTCGAGCTGGGCGTAACGCTGATTGACACGGCCGACGCTTACGGACCGGAGATTGCCGAGCGGCTTATTGGCGAGGCGCTGGCGCCGTATCCGCCAGGGGTGGTGATCGCGACCAAGGGCGGCATTACGCGGCAGGGCCCGGCGAAGACGGAGTACGTGGGCCGCGCCGGCTACCTGATTCAATGCGTCGAGATGAGTTTGCGCCGGTTGAAGCTCGATTGCATCGAGCTGTATCAGCTGCATCGGGTCGATCCGCGCACGCCGCTGGAAGAGTCACTGGGTGCGCTGAAGCGGATGCAGGAGCAGGGCAAGATCCGCCACATCGGGCTGAGCGAGGTGACGCCAGCGGAGATTGAAGAGGCTGAAAAGATTGTGCCGATCGTGAGCATTCAGAATAAGTACAGTCTCGTCGAGCGCAAACACGAAGAGACGCTGAACTATTGCGAACGGCGCGGCATCGGCTTTCTGCCGTGGTACCCGGTGGCGGGCGGCAAGATGCTGAAGGCTGAGCACCCTGGCGCGCAATCGCTGGCGGCTGTGGCGGCGCGGCATGGAGTTTCGGTTCCGCAGCTCTCAATTGCGTGGCTGCTCGATCGTTCGCCGGTGATGCTGCCGATTCCGGGGACATCGAAGATCGCGCACCTCGATGAGAACATCGCCGCGGCGCGGTTGAAGTTGAGCGCCGAAGAGTGGGCCGCGGTAGAAGCAGCAGCCAGGTGAAGTAGAAGCGCCCTGCCGGTTTATCCTTGGCTCGATGCCCAACACCCTAAGCGTGGCCATCGTAACGCTGAACGAGGCGGCGAATTTGCCGCGCACGCTGGCCAGCGTGCGCTTTGCGAACGAAGTGGTCGTGGTTGATTCGGGATCGACCGATGCGACGGTCGAGATTGTGGAGCAGTCGGGAGCGCGGCTTTTTGAGGAGCCGTGGAAGGGATTCGCGCGGCAGAAGAATGCGGCCATTGCGCACACGACCGGCGACTGGGTGCTTTCGCTCGATGCCGACGAAGAGGTGAGCGACGCTTTGGCGCAGGAAATCGACGCGCTACTCGCGGACGAGCCTGCGTTGGGCGCTTACCGGATTCCGCGGCTCAATCATTTTCTCGGCCGGCCGCTTCGTCATGGCGGCTACTGGCCTGATCCCAAGCTGCGGTTATTTCGCCGCGGCGCGGCGCGCTTCGAAGACCGCCCGGTGCATGAGACCATGCGGGCCGATTGCGCGGTAGGACAGCTCAACGGCTGCCTGATCCATCATTGCTATCCGACGCTCGATGAGTACATTGAGCACATGAACCGCTACAGTCATACGAGCGCAGAGATGCTCGTTACAGCAGGGCGGACCAGCCGCTCTCTGCCTGCATTCCTGGGGAATGCTCTGGTGAATCCGGCCGCAACCTTTCTCTACAACTACTTTTTCCGTCTCGGATTCCTCGATGGACGCGAAGGGCTGCTGCAGCACCTGAATCATGCGATCTACATTCATTGGAAGTTTGTGAAGGCGTGGCAGGCGGGGCGACCCGGCACAGCACGATCTTAGTAATGAGGATGGCCGCGTCCTGCAACGAACGCCAGCATGCGCAGCAACGCAATCACTACGGCCAGAGCGATGAACAGCACGATCAGAACGTTCTGGTTCTGCTTCTCGGGTCTGGTTTGGCGCTTCATGCAAGTTCCCGTCCAGGAGCGCCATTATTGTACGCTGGTTTCGCCTTAAACCGGTGGACGATGAGGGAGTTAACAGGGGTATAGATTTTCAGCCCCAGAAGGATCCTCTCGGGTTAGCGATATCATAATGAAAATGCAGGAGAAGTAAGGCCACTGCTCATGAACAAACGCTCCCGCTTGATATTAGCCGCCATCGTTCTCGCCGGAATCTTCGCATTCGTGTGGTGGCAATATCAGAAATTGGGCCAAGGGTTAAAAGTCTTTCCAGCAACGCACTAAAAGTGCACTACCAGAAGCGCGAATACCCTTCGGTTTGGGCCGAAGGGTATTCATGGCTAGCTGACAATGGAGCGCTGCGCTGACTGCCGTTCTCGGCTCTTACGCCGCGGCGGTCCGCCTGGGCTTCGATCCCGAGAGGCCGTAGTAGGCGATGTAGAGATAGCAGATCATCGGAATCACGAAGGCGTGCTGGATGCCGACGCGATCGGCCAGCGCGCCGAGAAGGTAGGGGATGATCGCGCCGCCGACGATCGCCGTCATGATGAGGCCGGAGCCTTTGCTGGTCATGGGTCCCAAGCCCGCGATGCCGAGCGCGAAGACGTTCGGGAACATGATGGAGTTGAAGAATCCGCAGATCACCAGGGTCCAGATGGCCACCTCGCCCGAGGTGAACATAGACACAGCGATGAGCGCAGTCGCGGAGAAGCCAAAGAGGCCGAGCAGCTTGCCGGACTGCACCTTGGTGAGGATCCAGGAGCCGAGCAGGCGCCCGATGAGAGCGCCGAACCAGTAGAGCGAGACCAGGAACGATGCGGTCTTGAGCGAACCCATGCCTTGCTGCTTGAAGTAGTTGACGGCAATCGAGGCCAGGCCGACTTCGACGCCGACATAAAAGAAGATGCCGACTGCTCCCAGCACCGTGTGACGGTAACTCCAGATGCTGCGGGTGGCCAGCGGATCACCTGCCTTGCCTGGGCGAAACTCCTGGGTCATCGTCACCGGCGGCAGACTCGAAAAAGCAACCGCGAGGCCAAGAATCAGCAGCCCGGCGGCGATGGCCATGTAAGGGCCGCGGACAGTGTTGGCGATGGCGGCCTGCGTTTCGACTTTGCTGGGATCGGCGAGGATGAAGGCTCCGGCCACCAGCGGCGCCAGGCTGCCGCCCAGAGAGTTGAGGGCCTGCGCCAGGGTGAGGCGGACCGGCGCGCTGTGCTCAGGACCGAGGATGGCTACGTAGGGGTTGGCGGAGGTCTGCAAAGCCGTGATGCCGGCGCCCACCACAAAGACCGCGGTAAGAAAGAGCGGGAAACTGACCAGTTTAGCCGCGGGAACGAAGAGCAGGCAGCCCACCACCTGGATGAACAGCGAAACCACCATGGTGCGCTTGTAACCGATGATCTCAATGAGCTTGGAGCTGGGCGAGGAGAAGACAAAATAGGCAAGAAAGAAGGCCGACTCGGCCAGCATCGCCCAGGCGTAAGGCAGGCTGAAAATCGACCGCAGGTGAGGAACCAGCGCCATGTTGAGATTGGTGATGAATCCAAAGACAAAAAACAGCGCCGTGACAGTGATGAAGGGTAGGAGGTAGCCGGGCAGGGTAAGCGAGCCGGACGATTCCGATGTGGACGGTTTGGCTTCAGTTGCCATAAGGTCTGGGTTCCCCGTTTCTTCCATTTCGATGCGACCGGCAAAGGATCGTTTCTTCTGCAGCGGAACCGGCAAAAGGTCTGTGCTGGCTGCGGAAGTCCTCCTCGCCTTAATTTTGAGGAGCCGGCGTTCTTGCTGCACACAACACTATACGGAAAGCCCTTCCGATGGAAAGCAGATACTGGTGCAGGCAATCGTGTGCCTTACCAGACCGGCTTCAGTTCCGCTATGCTCGAAAGAAAGCGAGGAAGTCTCCGATGGCCACTTCAACCGTCAACGGCGCGAAATTGAAGAAGCTTCTGGCGGCGCTGGAAGGCAACTGGCAGGCAGAGATGGAGGGTTACTACACCTACCAGGCGCTGGCCGAGCGCGATACGGAACCGGTCCGCGCACAGGTGCTGCGCCACCTGGCACAGGCTGAGGTTGAGCACGCGACGCTGTGGGCCCAGCGGATCAAGGACTTGGGCGGGCCGGAACCGGTATACACCGGGAGCCCTGCAGGCGAGGCCGATTCTTTGGCCAACCGGGCGGGAGGCGTCCGCATGGCCCTGCGACGGCTGGAGATTGAGGAGAGCCGCGCTATCGCGCGTTACGGCGAGCAGCTCAAGGCGCTCGGCGACGATGCTTCGATCGCGATTCTCGAACGGGTGATCGAGGACGAGAAGGAGCACTACCGCGAGCTGGGATCTCTGTTGCGCGGCCACTACGCGGCGCCGGCCAGCGCTCCGAAGATCGACCCGAAGGCGGTGCTGGATGAGATGCTGGCCAAGCGCAACCAGGGGCGCAAGCAGCCGGGCGCGTGGATCGGAGACGCGATTTATGGGGTGAATGACGGTCTGGGCGCTATTTTCGGCATCGTCTCGGGCGTCTCCGGCGCGACGGCCGGCAACCAGTCCTATGTGCTGCTGGCCGGCTTGTCCGGCATGATTGCCTCCGCGCTCTCGATGGGCTCGGGTGCGTACCTGGCCGCGAAGAGCGAGCGTGAGATTTATATGGCGGAGGTTGCGCGGGAGCGTGACGCGATCGCGATGAACGGACCCGAGGCACGCGAACTGCTCTCGCTCTACTACCAGGTGAAAGGACTGCCCGAGGCAGACGCTATTCACATGGTGAACCACATTGCCAGTGATCAGGAACAACTGCTACGCGCGCTGGTGAGCGAGCGGCTCGGCTCATCAGAGGAGGCGCTGTCGAACCCTATCGTCTCGGCCAGCTCCGGGGCGCTTTCGACGGCCGTTGGAGCGCTGATCCCGATTGTGCCGTTTTTCTTCATGCAGGGCGTGCCGGCGATTATCGCGGCCGCCGCTGTGTCGCTGGCGGCGCACTTCGCCGTGGGCGCGGCCAAGAGCCTGATTACGGTGCGGTCGTGGTGGTCTTCCGGCCTGGAAATGACGGTGGTCGGAGCCGTGGAAGGCGCGGTGACATACGGCATCGGCGTCCTGCTCGGCAAGGGCGGGATGTAAGCGGGATTCCAAACTCAATCCGGCGACACACGGATATGCTGCGTCTCGTTGAAATGCGTGCACCGCAGCTACGACCAATTGGCGCGCGGGTTACTCTCTCGCTCGACGCCCGTAACTATTGAGATTCCTTTAGTTACACATTCAGGGAATGTACCGCGCGGGCATTTTCAGGGACACTGGAGATGCTTCCGGACAAAGCGGGAGCGCAACAATCTCGCAAATCCCTGGAGCACTGCGTTGAAGAAACTGCTTCTCAAGATAAAACTCAGACTGCGCGAGCTGATGGACCGCAGGGGCGGTCCAGACCTGATCGAATACGCGCTGATCCTTACCTTGGTCTCTCTCGCGGCTGCCGGCCATGTACGCAAAGTAACGGTAACGGTAGACA
>JASHVE010000065.1 GCA_030039675.1 Acidobacteriaceae bacterium
ATCGAAGGTCTGCTGGCCGCGACCCTGCGTGTCCCACTGCGCGAAACGCTGCCGTACCGCATTGAGAATCGCGTTCCACGAAGCCAGTTCGCGGCCCTCGACGAGTTCGCGCGCCGCCTCAAGCACTTCGCGGATCTTTTCTCCGCCCGGCACCTCGCCCACGCCGGTGTTGCCGGCCTCGTCGGTGAGAATTGCGAGATTGCGCGTGAAATAAGGGCCGTGCGCGCCACTCAGATTCAGCAACATGCTGTCTTGGCCGGCGACGGGTACGACACGCATTGCCGTTACGCACGGCGATCTTCCGCCGGCATTGTGCCGGCCGCTCTTCGTCTCTGTCTCTGCGATCGTTTCCATCTTCCGTCTGCCGCACATCATAGCACCGGCGCGGCCGCTCGAACTTGCGCGACATGCGGAGCTTTACAAAGGCGCGTCTGCTCGCATACAAGGTTTATGTCAAACTTCGAGCAAATTCATCACATCCCGGCAAAATGAACGCTCCTCAAGGAAAACACATATGAATCGCCGACAGTTCATCGCTTCGGGCGGCGCTGCGGGTCTCGCAGCCGCAAACTTTGCCTCATCCGAACCAGCTGCGGCTTCCACTAGCGCAAAACCAGTGCTGATGAAGCTGGGCGACCAGACCAAGCCCACCGACGATGTGCATCTAGCGTACCTGGCGCGCTATGGCGTGCGGAACATCTGTGGATATCCGGAGATCGAGGGTGACCGGCTTTATGCCACAGTGGACGAGCTGAAGCGCATGATCGACATGGCCGGCAAATACAGCATCAGCATCGACTGCACGGCGCCGCCGTTTCTTGAATCCAGCTACATCGATACGGAGAAGCATCCGGCCATCATGCTGGCCGAAAGCCCGGAGCGGGACCGCGACATCGAGCAGTTGCAGACCTTCATTCGCAACTGCGCGCAGGCCGGGATTCCGTCGATCAAATACAACATGAGCATCCTAGGCGTGCTGCGGACGGGGCGCGTGCAGGGCCGCGGCGATGCACTCTACCATCAGTGGAAGCTGTCGGAGGCCAAGCCGAAGACGCCGCTGACGCGCGCCGGTGTGGTGAACGCCGACCAGTTCTGGGAGCGCATCACTTACTTTCTCGATCGCGTGATTCCGGTCGCGAACGAATACAAGATCCGCATGGCCTGCCATCCGCAGGACCCCGGCGTTCCGCCCGAGGGCTACCAGGGCGTGAACCGCGTGCTGGGCACGATCGACGGACTCAAGAAATTCATCACCATTCAAGAGAGCGCGTATCACGGATTGAATTTCTGCCAAGGAACTATCTCTGAGGATCTCGAAAATCCCGGCGTCGAAATCTTCGATGTGATCCGGTATTTCGGAACGAGGAAGAAGATCTTCAATGTGCACTTCCGCAATATCCGCGGGCATCGCGATGACTTTATCGAGGTGTATCCGGATGAAGGCGACGTGGATTTCGTGAAGGCCATCAAGGTGTATCGCGAAGTGGGCTATGAGTACATGCTCATGCCCGACCATGTGCCGCTGGCGCATAACGATCCGGACTCGCTGCAGTCGTTTGCGTTTTGTTACGGCTACATCCGCGGGCTGATCCAGTCATTGAGCGAGACGGCGTAACGCCATCTTGCGGCGCCGTGCTACGACGGAAACGAATCGCGACTCCAGCAAAATAACCAGCGCAGAATGGATCACCGCACCTTGGCTGAAGCCCGGCAAACCCGCATCCGCTATCTCATCATCTGCATTCTCTTCGTCGTAAGCTGCTTCAGCTTTGCGGACCGTTCGGCGCTGTCGCAGGCCATTTCGTCGATGCCGAAGGACATGGACCTGACGGCGGCGCGGCTGAGTTATCTACTCTTTGCCTTCGGGTGGGCCTACGCGCTGGGGCAGCTTCCCTCCGGCGGGCTGCTCGACCGCTTTGGATCCAAGCGTGTCTACGGCATCGCGATCATCAGCTGGTCAGTGTGCGCATTCATCACCGCCTTTGCCGGTTACCTCACGGCGAGCGCTGCGTTCACGGCCATCTTCATCCTCAGAATTTTCTCCGGCCTTGCGCAGTCGCCCGTCTTTCCCGGCAACGGACGCATCGTGGCGGCTTGGTTCCCTACTTCGGAGCGTGGGCGCGCCTCGGCCATCTTCAACAGCTCGCAGTATTTTGCGCTGCCGATCTTCGCGCCCATCTTCGGATGGCTCATTCACACTGCGGGATGGCAAAGCTGCTTCTGGTTCATGGGCGCACTCGGCGGTCTGTTGACCATCGTCTGGTTCACCAGCATCTACGGGCCGAAGGACCATCCGCGCATCGCTGCGTCCGAGATCGAATTGATCGAGAAGGGCGGAGGCCTGGTGAATACCGACACGCAGGCCAGCGCGAAGAAGAATACGCTCACCTGGGCCACGGTGAAGATGCTGCTCAGCTACCGCATGCTGGTGGGCGTTTACATCGGCCAGTACTGCATCACCACGTTGACCTGGTTTTTTCTCACCTGGTTTCCGCTTTATCTGTCGCAGGCGCGACACATGTCTGTGCTCAAGGTTGGTTTCGCGGCGGCGATTCCCGGCCTCTGCGGCGGTATCGGCGGCATTCTTGGCGGCGTGATCTCCGACAAGCTGCTGCACGGCGGCTGCTCGCTCAGCTTTGCGCGCAAGCTGCCCATCATGGCCGGGATGGGGCTCTCGATGACGATTATTGCGTGCAACTACGCGCATTCGCAGAGCATGATGCTGTTTTTCATGTCGCTCTCGTTCTTCGGCAAAGGCATTGGCGCGCTGGGATGGACGGTGATCTCCGACACCTCGCCCAAGGGCATGATAGGGATGAACGGCGCGCTCTTCAATCTCTTCGGCAATACGGCCGGGATCACTACGCCGCTCATCATCGGCTACATCGTGGAGAAGACGCATTCGTACAATGGCGCGCTGATCTTCGTCGGCCTCGTCGCCTTTTGCGCTATCGTCAGTTACGGGCCCATTGTGGGCGAGATCAAGCGCATCGAGCTCAACCCGGCACAAGCCGCGTGAACCGCAGTGTGGGAAACGCACGCAGCGCGCATGCTGAAAATTTAAGACGAGGAGAAAGTGCTCATGCCCGAATGGCCTGGAAATTTTCCGCGCAATGCATTCAAGCAAGCGCTGGCACAAGGCGAGCGGCAGCTCGGTCTCTGGTCGGGGCTGGCGAGCAACATCGCGGCAGAGATTATTGCCGGTGCGGGCTTCGACTGGATCGTGATCGACGGCGAGCATGCGCCCAACGATATCTCCACGCTGCTGCCGCAACTGCAGGCCATGCGCGGCGGCACAGCGGAGCCGGTGTTTCGCGTGCCGTGGAACGAGCCGGTGATCATCAAGCGGGCACTGGACGTTGGCGCGCGAACGCTGCTCATTCCCTTTGTGCAGAATGCCGATGAGGCGAAGCGCGCCGTGGCTGCTACGCGCTATCCACCGCTGGGTATTCGCGGTGTAGCCGTGGGGCCGCGGGCCATCGATTACGGGCGTACGCAGAATTATCATCGCAACGCGCATCTCGATACCTGCGTGCTGGTGCAGATCGAGACGCGGGCCGCTCTCAAAGAGATTGAGGCCGTAGCGGCCATCGAAGGGATTGACGGGATCTTCATCGGGCCGAGCGATCTGGCCGCGGACTTCGGGCATCTCGGCAATCCCAAGCATCCCGACGTGCAGGCGGCGATCAAGGACGCTGCCGAGCGCATCCGCGCGACGGGCAAGTCTGCCGGCACGCTGGCGGGCAGCGTGGACGATGTCGAATTTCTTTTCGGTCTGGGATTCAACTTCACCGCGACGGGTAGCGATGTGGGTATTCTTGCGCGCGGCGCGGAGAATATCGCCGCACGCTTTAAAAAACATTGAGAGCATTCATAAGGAGAACTGCAATGGCGACTGTAGGATTTGTCGGGCTCGGCATCATGGGCCGCCCCATGCTCAAAAATCTCTTGAAGGCCGGGCACACGGTTGTTGCCTACGGCCGCAACGCCGAAAAGCTCGAAGCCAGTGTGAAGGACGGCGCGCAGCGCGGCGCATCGAACAGCGACGTGGGCGCGCGCGCCGAGATCATCATCACCATGCTGCCGGACGGGCCTGAAGTGGAAGAGGTGGTGCTCGGCGCGAATGGTATTCTCTCCGGCGCCAAGTCCGGTTCGCTCATTATCGACATGAGCTCGATCAATCCGCTGGTCTCGCAGAAGATCGGCGCGGCCTGCGCAGGGAAGGGCGTGGAGTTTCTGGATGCGCCGGTGAGCGGGGGCGAGCCGAAGGCGGTCGACGGAACACTGGCGATCATGGTGGGCGGCAAAGAAGAAGTTTTCGCGAAGGCAGAACCGATTTTGAAGTGCATTGGCTCGAGCGTTACGCTTACCGGCCCTATCGGCGCAGGGAATACCACCAAGCTGGCCAATCAGATCATGGTGGCATGCAACATTGCCGCCATGGGCGAGGCGCTTACGCTGGCCACGCGCTGCGGGCTCAATCCCGACGTGGTCGTCAATGCGATCAAGGGTGGGCTGGCCGGCAGCGCGGTGCTCAACGCGAAGGGGCCGATGCTGATTGCGCGGAACTTCAAGCCGGGGTTCCGGATCAACTTACATCAAAAAGATCTGCGCAATGCGCTGCAGACGGCTGAGTCGAACCACGTCTGCCTGCCGATCACCTCACTGGTGCAGCAGATGCTTTCGTCGCTGATCGCCGATGGGAAGGGTGATCTGGATCATTCGGCAATTGCGACGTTTGTAGAACAGGCTTCGCATGTTGAGGTGAAAGCGCCGAGCGCCTAGGCAGTCGGGTTGGTTGGGGTTGGTGCTTTCCCACCTTCGTCGATGCGCAAAGAACGCGCATGGACGAAGATGGGGCACCCATTTTCGTGCTGGGTTGAGAGTGGCTGGTTGAGGTTTTTGCTTTCCCAGGTTAGGCGCAAAAACAAGAACGCGCCGAACCTGGGGCACCCCGGCGTTGAGGTGACGGCTCCGAGCGCGTAGTTTAAAAATCAGCTCAGGAACTCGGCTATGGCGGAGACGACCGTGTCCTGCTCGTCTTCGCGCAATTCCGGAAAGATCGGCAGCGCGAGCACTTCGCGGGCAGCGCGCTCGGCCTCGGGGAAGTCTCCTTCCTGATAGCCAAGCCCTTTGAACGGCTGCTGCAGATGCAGCGGCACGGGATAGTAAATCTCCGAACCAATCTGCCGCTGGGTGAGAAATGCGCGCAGCGCGTCGCGACGCGGCACACGAATCACATACTGATGCCAGACATGCCGGTTGCCCGGTAGCTCCTGGGGCAAAACCACCCCATGTGCAGAGCAGGGCTCGACCTCGGCCAGCCCTGCCCTGGTGAAGAGCCGGTGGTAGCGCGCGGCGATGGCTCGCCGCGCCTCATTCCAGCTCTCGATGTATTTAAGTTTTACGCTCAGAATGGCGCCCTGGAATCCGTCCATGCGCGCGTTCCAGCCCAGCTCGTCGTGGTAGTAGCGGCGGCGCATGCCGTGCTGGCGCAAGGTACGCACCCGCTCGGCCAGCTCGACAGAATTGGTCGTCACCATACCGGCGTCGCCGGCCGCGCTCAGGTTTTTGGTTGGATAAAAGCTGAACGCCGCCACATCGCCCAATCCTCCCGCGCGCACGCCGTGGCGCTCTGCGCCCCAGGCCTGGGCGGCATCTTCGATGACCGTGAGCCGATGCCTCCGCCCGAAATCAGGAAAGAAATCGGCGCATTGGCCGTAGAGGTGTACCGGCAGGATGGCGCGCACCTGCTTGCCGCGGGGCCCCTCCAGAAGCTTCTGGACTGCCGCCGGCGAGAGGTTAAAGCTCACAGGATCAATATCTGCCAGTAACGGAGTGGCCCCTGCCCGCACTATCGAACTGACAGAGGCAAAAAAGCTGAAAGGGGTCGTCACAATGGCAGAACCCGGACCTACGCCCGCCGCAGCGAGAGCCAGCCAAAGCGCGTCAGTACCCGAAGAGCAGCCCATCGCATGGGTCACGCTGAGCTGCAGTGCCGCGGCCTGCTCAAATGCGGCAACTTGCTCCCCAAGAATGAATTGTTGCGTCTCAAGCACATGCCCGAGGGCGGCGAGCAGCTCCGCGTGCAGCGGTTTGTACTGCCGCTGAAGGTCGAGCATGGGAACCGGCTGGGAGATCGTGGAGGGCGTGCGGAAGGGACCGACGGCGTCTTGCACGCATCTATTGTACCAATGGGTCTGCGCCGGCGAGGGTTCCGTTGGCCGGGCGGGCCGTTTCCGCGCTCCTGACGCTCGTGGGGTTTTGTCCCCGTGACGCGGGAGCTAAATCATAGCAAGCAGCTTAAATAGGCCGGGCCCGGGAAGGAGTTTGCGGGATGGCGGAGTTGAAATGGATCGCAAACCTCTATATCTTGGTCACATTGCGGAGCCACAGGCGGCCGGGGGTTCCGGCGGCTTCTCCGCTCGATTGAATTTTCACAGAAGCGCAGTTGCAGTTAAAACTTCAAAGAAAGCAGGAGATCGGCACATGGAGAACAAGCCGGCACAAAATATTCAGGACACATTTCTGAACACGGTTCGTAAGGACAAGACCCCTATCACGATCTACCTGGTCAGCGGCGTCAAGCTTACCGGAAAGATTCGGTCCTTCGACAAGTATTCCGTGCTGCTGGAAAACAACAGCCAGGAGCAGTTGATTTTCAAACACGCCATTTCCACGGTGGTGAGCAATCGAAGCGTGATCCACAGCGAGCACCGTCCGGCTGCTGTAACCACCGGCATGGGACCAACACCCGTGGCAGTACCCTCCGTGCCGCAGACTGCGGAGCAGCGATAGAACGGAGAGTCCTCGTTGGCAAGCGAGGAGCATAGAAACGGATCGGCGCGGGTTGCCGTGGAGCCCGAACATTGGGTCGGCGGAAGAGAGCGCGCCGTTCTGGTTGGTGTGGAATTTGGCCGCAGCAGGGGCACTGCACAGGAAGTGCAGCCCGATTACTCGCGTCCGGACCTGGATCTTTCCCGGTATTCTGACGATCTGACGGCAGTCAACGTCCATGAGGCTCACCGCGCTGCGCTTTGCAGTTTGGGTGTCGCTGCGCGCCGAGCGCCTTCGTTTGATGCCGAAGAGTCTCTGGCTGAATTTCGCGAACTGGTATTGAGCGCGGGCGGGCAGGTGGCTGCCGAGCTTCTGCAACGGCGTCCGCGACCCGACCCGGCCACGCTCATCGGTTCGGGCAAGGTGGAAGAGATTGCGGGCATCGCCGCCTCAACGCAGGCCGACCTGGTTCTCTTCGATCGCGACCTTTCGCCCACGCAGTTACGGAACCTGGAGGCTGCGCTTCCCTGCCGTGTTCTCGACCGCACGCAACTGATTCTCGACATCTTTGCCCGCCATGCGCGCACCCGCGAAGGGCAGCTGCAGGTGGAGCTGGCGCAGCTTGAGTACCTGCTACCACGGCTGGCTGGGCGAGGTAAGACCATGTCCCAGCTTGGCGGCGGAATCGGCACCCGCGGTCCCGGTGAAACTCAGCTGGAGACTGACCGCCGGCGGATTCAGCGACGCATCGATCAGCTCAAACTCGATCTCGAAGCTGTCCGGCGGGTGCGCAAGCAGCAGCGGCAGCGCCGGGAGGCAGTGCCTGTGCCTACCGTGGCCCTAGTCGGTTACACCAACGCCGGCAAGAGCACGCTGTTCAACACGCTTACCGGCGCGCAGGTGCTGGCCTCTTCGCGCATGTTTGCCACGCTCGATCCCAAGCTGCGCGCGGTCGAGCTGCCCAGCCGGCGCAAGGTTCTGCTGTCAGACACGGTCGGCTTTATCCGGAATCTGCCACACACCCTCGTGACCAGCTTTCGCGCTACGCTCGAAGAGGTCGCGCAGGCCGAGGTACTGCTCCACGTGCGCGACGCGGTTTCCAGTTACGGCGCGGAACAGAAGGCGCAGGTTGAAAAGGTGCTGGGCGAACTGGATTCTCTGGCCAAGCCGCGCATCGAGGTGCTCAACAAAATTGACATGATCGACGAGCCCGGCCGCCGACAGCTTTGCGAGCACGCCGCGGCGCGCGGGCAGGTAGCTGTCTCAGCGATCTCCGGAGAGGGCATGGATGCACTGCTGGCGGCCATTGACGCCGCATTGCAATCTGACCCGGTGGTCGAAGCCAATCTTCGCGTTCTGCAGCACGAAGGTTCTGCGCTGGCGGCCATCGAGGCCGGCATGGTGGTGCATTCGCGCGAGTATGAAGGCAACCTTGTGCATCTCACCGTCAGTGGCCCGGCGTCGCTGGTGGGGCGGATGCGCCGCTTCCGCCTGCGCGACCGGTAGGCACGGGACCAGTCAGCCTGCGGCGTTACCAACGTTATCCCTCGGCCCGCATTTATCGTCCATTCTTCAAAGGCCCGGTATCCTGAAATGTTCTCACCGCTGGAGCCGCTCGTCCGCGACGCTCCGGCAGGAGGCTCCATGCATCCTGTTCAAAACACTGCCGGCCGCACCATCATCACGCTCTCCACCCGCGAAGTTTACCGCAACCACTGGATGCGTCTGCGCGAGGACGAAATTCTGCGCTCCAATGGTGAAAAGGGCATCTATGGCGTCGTTGACAAGGATGACTCGGCCATCATCGTGCCCCTCGACCACGGCCGCGTCTGGCTCGTCGAGCAGTACCGTTACACGATCGAAGAGCGGGCGCTGGAGCTGCCCCAGGGCGGCTGGGAGATGGAGATCGACGACCCGGAGGAGCTGGCCCGCGGCGAGCTGCG
>JASHVE010000066.1 GCA_030039675.1 Acidobacteriaceae bacterium
TCCATTCCTCCTTGTCGTAGAAGAAGGGAAAATTCTGCGGTGTGTACGGGTAGTCGTACTCTGCGCCCTCGTAGGTGATCTCAGGCTTCTGCATGCCGATGCAGGTTCCGCGCAGCTTCAGCGCGGGATGCTCCATATCGTCAATGCCTGAAGGGAGTGCCTGTGCAGCGCGGATGCGGTCGGCGAGTTCGAGCTCGCCGTAGAGAACTCCGGAAGCATCGCTGCCCGTCACGATCCAGGTATCGCCAATCTGGCGAATGAGGAATGCCTCTTCTGCCTGCGGCCGGAACTCAGGCAGATCGAAGCGATTGAGCTCCGGCGCCGTGCGGACTGCGGCAAAAATCCGTGCGCCCGCCGCCGCATCCTTCACTTCCGTGAGCGCGGTGCGGAGCTTCTCCGCTCCATAGAGTTCCTGCGGCGTAGCGCCTCTCGCCGTGTGAACCGGTATTGAGAGCGCGTGCGCCACGCTTGCAAACGCGAGCATGAGCAAACACGCCAGGAGCCCGCCTCCGCCGTCAGCGCTCATTTTCTGTCGAATTGTCGTCTTCAATTCAGGCCTTCTCAAAGAGCACAGCCATATAAGGCTTGCCGCTGAGGGTGATCTTTGATTTCCCGGCGAAGGTTCCCGGCAAAGGCGCAGTGGTCATCGCCCACGGATCAATCATCGTAGCTTTGAATCTCCCTGTTTCGGGCAGCGGGAACTCGTACTCGCCCACGCAGTGGTAATCAAAGTAATAGAGGCAGCGCTCACCGGGATTGCCGGCGTTCATGTAATACGGTGATTCCGCAGCGAAGAGACCGGTTGTGCCTGTCGCCTCAACCAGTTTGCGCAAAAACGTAATGCGCGCCGCGCTCGTGCCGCGCAACCTGCCGGCGTCGGACCACACCGGTTCTCCATCTGTCGACATGAATGTCTCGCCGTGCGTCGCATAAACGCCATTAACGATCGCCCGCCAGAAACGATACGTCATCTCTTCGGCAGAGAGATTGCCCCAGCGGCGCGCGATGTTGCCCTCGTACTGAATCTCGTCGTAGATGATCGGTTTGTTCCAGGCGGCCAGCCGCTCCGAAGATTTGTCGAAGTCGTATTCCTGTAGGCTGGCGTGGGTGCACCACGGCTTCGAGTGGTCGTAGACGACACGGCTGTGATGGATCGAACGCTGGCGGCCATAAGGGTCGCTCTCCTGCACGATACGAAAAAAACGATCCCAGTCCTTCATAGACTTCGACTTCACCAGATCGTACTCATTGGCGATGGACCACCATACATTCCGGTATGCCGAGAGCCGCGCAACCGCGTAGCGCAAGTAGCGGTCATCCGCCTCTTCGCCCATGGATTTGAAGCCCCATGCATCGTAGGGATGAAACAGGATCACGTCTGCCTCGATGTTGGCGGCCATCAGCTCTTGAATGCGCTGTTCCACGTGCTGAAAGTAGGCGGGATTGAAACGTGTCAGGTCAAACTTCTCCTGGCTCTCGCTATCGTCGGCCAGGTTCTCCTGCTGTGCGGAGCCAATTCGCTCGAAGGGCATTGCCACCGGCTTCCGCTGCCCCAGCGGCTTGGGCAACAGGCACATGCGGACCTTGTTGAAGCCGGCCTGCCTGAGATTTTCGAGTGTGGTCTGATCCAGAGGTTCGCCGATGAAAGCATAGGAATAGCAGGTGGTGCCGAAGGGAAAATAAGGCGTGCCGTCTGCATATTGGAAATGAAACTGATGCGCCGTGCCCACCGGACCGCGATTGCCCGCAGACGCAGCGATGCAATCGAAGCCGCCGATGTGGCCGGTCAGTTCGCGCGCGCTGCTGGTGGTTGCAAAACTCCAGCTCCCAACCGTATCCGGTGAGAAGCGCACCTTGTAGACGCCATTTCCATCGTAAAATCCGGCGACTTCCACCGAGCGGTGATCCAGCGTAAAGCGCGCGCCAAAAGTGACGTCGACAAAAGGATTCCCACTTGCCGGCCCTTGCGCTTCGAATTCGAAAAGACCCCATTGTTCCACGGAATTACTTTTCGCGCTTCCGGAGTCGGCGCCTGCACCAGAGGATGCAAAGCCCGAGGCAACGGCCCCGGCGCCAAGTTTGATTAACTCTCTTCGATTCATCTATTGCCCACTCAGACGAGCCACAGTCACGGAATCGAAAACCGCGGGTCGCCATAGCGGTTCGAAACCGCGGGTTGAAGCGAGAACCGTTCTACACACTTTCGAGAGACAAGTCAAACTAATGCTCAAAAATGAAAATTATTGCACGGCGTGTCGCGTCCGAGGTATAAAGGTTCTGTCCCGTGTTCGGTTGCGCAATCAGAGAAGGTGGCCCATCGCATGCCAAGCAAGACCGAATCCCGCTCTGCTCAAAAGAAACCGATTCGCCGCCGCATTCCGAAGTGGGCGCTCCAGTCCACTCCAGACTCTGCTTCCAATGAGCAGTATTATCTGCGCAGCATTGGCCGCGCGCTAAATGCTCTGGACTGTTTCGACGGCAAGTCTGCGCTTGCCCTCAAAGACATCAGTGCCGGAACCGGCATGCCGGAATCTACGCTCTTCCGGGTTCTGCTGACCTTGGAAAAGCATGGATATCTCGAGCAGGCAGTCGACGGGACCTATCAGCTTGCTCCGAAACTTCGCTTTGGCTGGCTCATCGAGCGAGGCAACCGGCTTCGCGAGAAGGCGCGCCCCGAACTGGAACGCCTTGCGCATGAATTCAATGAAACAGCAAGCCTGGCGTATCTCCATGACGATAGGATTCATGTCCTCGATTCGATCGAGAGCTTTCATGAGATCCGCATGTCCAACCGCATTGGCCGCGTCCTGCCTCCTCATTGCAGCGCGATGGGCAAAGCGATTACCGCCTTTCAGGAGCGCGAACTGGCCGATCGGATGGTTGAGGTCTATGGCCTCTTCCGCCGTACCGAGCACACCATCACCGACCGGGGCCGTCTCTTTCAGGAGTTCGACCAGATCCGCAAGACGGGGATTGCATGCGACAGGGAAGAGTCCGTCCTGGGCGGCATCTGTTTCAGTGCGGTCATCCGTTCAACGGGAAAGCCAGTGGCGGCCGCGCTTAGTCTCTCGACGCCAGTCATCCGGATGACGCCCGAACGGGAAGAGAGGACCCGTGCAGCCGTATTCGAAGCTGCGGCGCGGGTGGCTCTTGCCGCAGGCGAAGACATCTAGACGACCACCAATCCGCCAGTCCAATACAACACATCGCCGACTCAGAGACGCGCCGCATCTTGAATATCCGCGCCGCGGACGAGGGCGCCGGCTTTTTTAGTCTTTGGTCCTAATCGATCGAATCTGTGCTAATTGGAGAAAAATCTACCTTAATTTTTAAAAAGAGCAACTTATTTTCTAAGAATCTCTTGACGCTTCTATAACCTCCTCTCTGATCTTTCTCACGTTCAAAAAGCAGCCTCTTTCGGCGTCGCAGACCGGGTTTATCTCATTCGGAAGTGCCCTGTACGATCGCTTCCCGGCTTTGATCGCCGTTGAGCTGCTTCGAGGCATCATTTCCCCGCTTCTTGTCGGTCGCGAGTCTGATCCGCTGCGGATTCTCAGTCTTTGTGAATCCGTTTAACGACTATGGCGCCGGCAATTCCTACGGTTACACCCAGGGCACGAACCTTGTGATGTCGAGCACGAGCGCAATCTGGGCAGAACGCCGCTCAGCTGGAGCAACTCGAATTACAGCGGCACCTTTAGCGGCTTTAACAACCGGCCGCACAAGCCGGAATGGAAGGGGCCCTCGTTCAGCACGGCCGGCTTTGATACCGTCTCGGCCGACCAACCCGGCTCCTGGAACTATCGCATCTTCCCCGCGTATCTGCTGCGCTCCGACCCCGCCAACAACTTCGACTTCTCCATCGTGAAGGACTTCACGATCTGGGAGCGGGTTGTCGTGCAGCCGCGCGTCGATGCCTTCAATGCGTTCAACGACGCGCAGTTCGGCTCGGCCAACACGAGTCCGACTGCCAGCACGTTTGCCGAGGTCAACTCGCAGCTCAATTCGCCCCGCTCGCTGCAAGGGGGCGTTCATATTCGCTTCTGAGCTGACGCGCCCGGGGGATCCGCAAAGCATCCCCCAAATTTTTTTGTGCTTTTGCTCCCAGTTCAGAATCTGCGGCGCACAGCAACCAGGTGCCGGTCAGGCAAACGAAACAGCGTATTCCTTGCCGGCCTCCGCCTGGAACGATGCCTGCATCGTACCGGCGCTTTCAAGTGCCAAAGGGCTTCCGTCCTGCGTGACCGCAACAATCCTCTGGCCGGCAGGCACAGCCAGCGTGACTTTGCCGTCCGCGCTGACGCGAAGCGCAGCGGCGGCTGCTTTCGCGTTGCGCCAAACACAATCGATCTCAATCCCTCCGCGAGCGCGGAGTCCGCGAAAGCTGCCCGTGGGCCACGCCTTGGGCAATGCGGGCAGCAGACGTACCACGCCGCCATGGCTCTGCAGCAGCATCTCGATCAACCCCGCGGTCCCGCCCAGGTTGCCGTCAATCTGGTAAGGCGAGTTGGCCTTGGTCCCGCACACATCGAAGAGATTATTGCGCGTGGAATTGCGCAGCAGAGCGAGCACGCTTTGATAAGCAGCTTCGCCGTCTTCGAGCCGCGCCCAGCAATTAACGATCCACGCGCGGCTCCAGCCCGTGCTGCCGCCGCCATTCGAAAGCCTGCGCTCCAGCACAGCACGCGCGGCCTTTGCCAGCTCCGGTGTCTCGCGCAGCGTGATCTGATGATCGGGATAGAGCGCGAAAAGATGCGAGATGTGACGATGGCCTGGTTCGGTCTCGTCGTAGTCTTCGTTCCACTCCTGCAGCGCACCGGTTTTGCCCACTTTGAAAGGCGGCAGCCGCTTTGAAGCAGAGACAACCTGCGCGCGCAGCTCCTCGTCCACACCGAGAATCTTGCTCATCCGTTCGACGCGATCGAAAATGGCGCGGATGATCTCAGTGTCCATCGCGGGCGACATGCAGAGGCTGGCAGTGGTGCCATCCGGAAGACGATACTTGTTTTCCGGTGACTGGCTGGGGCCGCTGCGCAGGCCGCCGTCGGGCGCTTCGACGAGATAGTCGAGAAAAAACTCAGCGATTTCTTTAATGCGCGGATAAGCGCGGTCGCGCAGAAAGGATTTGTCGAGCGTGTAAGCGTAGTGCGAGAAAAGATGCAGCGAGATCCACGCCGCGCCCATGGGCCACACGCCGGCCTGCACATGATCGACCGGAATTGAATCGCCCCAGAGATCGGTGTTGTGATGGATGACGAATCCCCGCGCGTTGTAATACTTTCGCGCCGTCTCTGAACCGAACGGGCGGGTGCTGTCGAGCAGATCAAATAACTGCGCGTGCAACTCAGACAGGTTGGCGTTCTCGGCCATCCAGTAGTTCATCTCTGTATTGATGTTGACGGTAAACTTCGATCCCCACGGTGGATCGAGGCTCTCGTTCCAGATCCCCTGCAGGTTTGCAGGCAATGTTCCCGGCCTGCTGCTGGAGATGAGCATGTACCGGCCAAAATGAAAATAGGTAGCAATCAACGCCGCATCTTCGCCTCCATCCTTGACGCGCTGCATGCGCTTGTCAGTAGGCAGATCGCGCAGCGGGTCAGGGCCGTCAAGAAGTCGAAGATCAACGCGGCGCGCGTAGTGGCGATAATCAGCAACATGCTCGGTGCGGAGCTGCGCGTAAGTTTGCTCCCCGGCA
>JASHVE010000067.1 GCA_030039675.1 Acidobacteriaceae bacterium
ATGAAGCGCTACGTGAACTTCATGAGCAATCCCGACGAGCGCACGGCGATCGACCAGTTCGGCAAGGGCGATAAATACTTCGGTGTTGCGGTCATGATGTCGACGCTGCCGGGGCTGCCGATGTTCGGGCACGGGCAATTCGAGGGATTCACTGAGAAGTACGGGATGGAGTACCGCTGGCCGCGCTACCAGGAGGACCCCGACCGCTGGCTGGTGCAACGCCATGAACGCGAGATCACGCCGCTGCTCAAACGCCGCTGGCTCTTTGCGGAGAGCAGCAATTTTCTGCTCTACGACTTCTTCAATGACAACGGCTCGGTGGACGAGAGCGTCTTTGCCTATTCCAACCAGAACGGCGGTGAACGGGCGCTCGTCGTCTACAACAACTGCTATGGCGAGACGCACGGGACTGTCGACTTCTCTGCGGCCTACGCCGACAAGGGATCGGGGCAGCTTCGCCAGCGGCGGCTGCGCGATGGGCTGGGCCTGAGCGGAGACTCAAACGCCGTGCTTGCCTACCGCGACTCGCTCACCAGCCTCGAGTATCTGCGGCACGCGAGCCACGTGCTGGAGCGCGGATTCAGGATGAGCCTGCACGCGTATCAGTCGCACGTATTTCTCGACTGGCACGAACTGCGCGCGACAGCCCAGCAGCCATGGGACAAGCTGTGCGATGTGCTCGACGGACGCGGCGTTCCCAATCTCGAGGACGCGCTCGTCGATCTCGAGCTGCGGCCCGTTCATGATGCGCTGCGCCGGCTGCTCGATCCGGCGATTGTGCGCCTGCTGGCCGATGTTGCCGAGCATCCCCGCGCGATTGCCACTGCGGCGGTCGATCGAAGGAGTGAGCGCGAACGTGCCGAATTCTTCCAGCAGGCATGGGAACGGGCCGAGGCATTTCTGCAGCTCGCGCAGCAGGCGTATGCCTCGCGGCTGGATGGGCAGGATCTGCCGGTACACAAGATCGCGCCCGCTGAGTCCTCCTCTCTTGCCGAGGAGTTCCGCGGGTGCCTGCGTGCGGCGATGCGGATGCCTGTCATCGAAGCGCTCTGTTCGTCTCCATGGACAGCTGCGGCCCGCCGCATGCTCCCGAGCCCGAGCCCGCAATTCACGGCCACAGCCATGTGGGGTCCGCTGCTTGCGTGGTGTGCGCTGGAGCTGCTCGCGGAGTCCATCGATGCGGAGAATCCGGAACGCGCCGCTCTCGATCTCTTCGACCGGCTGCGCCTGCGTGAGACCTGTGCGCAGGCCTTCGGCGTCCTTGGATTTGAGGGCGAGGAAGGCTGGCGCGTTGCGGCCCGCATCAAGGTGGTGTTGTTGACGGGCGCAGGCGTGGGCCAGGAGCAGCCTGCGCCTGAAGCGGCGCAGGAATCTGCTTCGGAAGCAGTTGCGCAGCCACGCAAGGGAGCTGGCCTTGCGCCTTCGCTGTGGCTCGATCCCGATGTGCGCTGGCTGACGGGCGTCCATGAGGCAGAGCGTCATGAGTATGTGGTCCGTGAGCGCTACGAGGAACTCCTCTGGTGGATGCAGATGCCCGCGTTGCTGCGATTGGCGGGGGAGGCGGCGCCCAAGCGTGCGGCAGTCGAAGAGTTGAGCAAGGCAGTTGAAGAAGCTTTGCGAGACGCAGAGGCTGCAGGCTATCGCGTCGACATTCTGATCGGCGAAACCGATTTTGCGGATGAAGATCGGATCAAGGGTCCGTACGATAGGGAGCGCTCTCACGGAATTGATTTTGAGATGCCGCCGCTCGAGCGCGACGAACGCGATCAACCGGCATCAGAGTCCGACTCGGACGAGGAATCCGAACTGCCACAGCCTGAACCCAACCGTGAATAGCGAACGTTACGGACGCGCGATCTCACAGTCCTGCGCGCGCGCGGAACTCCCGCACCACTTCCGCCGGGTCGCGGTGCTGCCCATCGACGGCCTCGTTCATTGCGCGCATGTCGTCCGCGGTGATCTTGCCCGCGAGCGCGTCGAGCGCAGTCCGGATCTGCGGCCAGCGGCGTAATGCGTCGTAGCGCACCAGCGGGACTGCCTGATACGGCGGAAAGTAATGCTTGTCGTCTTCGAGCACCGTGAGCCCGAAGGCCTGGATTGGTCCGTCCGTTGAATTGCCGGCGATCATATCCACTTGGTGCGCATTGAGCGCGCGATAGAGCAGGCCCAGGTCCATGGTGCGCGGCGGGCCGTCGAACTTCAATCCATAGGCCTTGCTCAAGCCGGGCAAGCCGTCGGGGCGCTGCTCAAATTCGTAGCCGACACCGAGCTTCCATTGCGGGGTGTATTGCGCCGCCTGGCTCAACGTGATGAGATGCAGCCTGCGGGCGTCATCGCCGCGAATCACCATGGCGAAGGTATTTTCGAAGCCCAGCGGCGCGGCGACTGTTACGTGATAACGGTCGTCGTAAAGCCGTCGTACCGTATCTAGAACCGATTGCGGATTTCGATCCAAGGGCTGCTTGAGAATCGCCGTAAGTGCGGTACCCGTGTACTCGACGTACGCGTCGATTCGCCCGGCAACCAGCGCTTGCTGGCAGATGTAGCTGCCGGCGAGATAGAAGCGGCGCTCGACTTTGAGGTGCGACTTGGCTTCTATCTCCTGCGCGAGCAATTCACCCAGCACAACCTGTTCGGTGAAGTTTTTTGCGCCGATCACAGGATGGTCCGGCCGCGGAGGGCCGCAACCGGCGATCGTGATCGCCGCAGCCGGCAACACCACAAACACGGTGCGGCGGTTCATTGCGTGGGAACCCTGAACCATCGCTCCGCGAGCCCCAGCAGTCCATCAGCAGCCAAGGCCAGCAGTGCGGCGGGCACCGCGCCGGCGAGCACGAGCCGATTATCGACGGACGCTACGCCCCGAAAGATCAGCTCACCGAGCCCGCCTGCGCCCACGGCTGCGGCAATTGTCGCGATGCCCACGCAGGTTACCGTAGCCGTTCGCAATCCGGCCAGAATAAATGAGGCTGCGAGCGGCAGCTCCACCTTGAAAAGCTGCTGCGTACCGGTGAGTCCCAACGCGCGGGCTACCTCCAGAATGGCCGGATCGATGCTGCGAATGCCTGCATAAGTGTTGCGGAGGATGGGCAGGAGCGCGTACGCGGTGAGCGCCACAATGGCAATGCGTGCCGCGCGTTCGCCCAGCCACGGCAGCGGCAGCAGGAAGCCGAACATGGCGAGCGATGGAATGGTCTCAAGAATATTTGCAACACCAATCACCGGCCTAGCCCAGCGCGGCGAGCGCGTGAGCCAGATGCCGACCGGAACCGCAATCAGCGTGGCGAAGAGCATGGCCGCGGCTGTGAGCCACACGTGCTCCATGGTCAGCTCGGCGACCTCGCCACCGTATTGCGCCAGAAAACCGCCGCTCATGCTTCGCGCTCCTGCTCCGCACTGCGTTCGCCGCGGTGAAAGGCGCGCACATAATTCTCGACCTCCGGCTGCGGCGAGTGGACGAACTCTGCCGGAGTCATGTAGGCTGCGACCGCGCCCTCGCTCAGCAGCACGATGCGGTCGCCAAGATAGAGCGCCTCATCGAGATCGTGCGTGACCAGCAGGACCGTCTTCCTGAGCCGTGCGAGCAGATTGCGCAGCATGTCCTGCATCTCGGCGCGAGTGAGGGGATCTAGTGCGCCGAAGGGCTCGTCCATCAGCAGAATCTCGGGCTCTGCAGCCAGCGCGCGGGCCAGCCCAACGCGCTGGCGCTGGCCGCCGGAGAGCTGATGCGGGTAGCGGCGCGCGAACTCATCGGGATCGAGGCCGACCATCGCGAGCAGCTCGCAGTTGCGTTGCTCCCGCTCGGCGCGCGGTCTGCCCATGGCCTCGAGCACCAGGCCCACATTGCGCTCGACGGTGAAATGCGGAAACAGGCCCGTCTCCTGGATGACGTAACCGATGCCGCGACGCAGTGCGATCACGTCGGCTCCGCGGGTTTGCCGGCCCTGTACCCGCACCTCACCGCCGGTGGGCTCTATCAGGCGGTTGACGGTGCGCAGTAACGTCGATTTTCCCGAGCCGCTGCGGCCGAGAATCGCGGTGGTGGTACCGTCTTCGACGGATAGCGAAATGTCGCGCAGCAGCAGCCGGCCTTGCGAAATGGCAAAGCACACATTGCGGAATTCGATGGCTGCCCTCACAGGTTCTCCCAGTGTAGCGGCATGGACAGGACGCTCCTCGGATGGTAGAAGGATTGCGGGTCTTTAGTTCGATTTTGTCCCAACCGGCTGCGCCCCGTAGAATCACAGGAGGACCGGCGGCCCCTGCCGCTGCTCCTCAGGCACAGATGAGCGAACAAGAAGCGGGAAACACCCTGGAAGCACAGGCAGCGGCGTGGAGCAGAGTTGAACAGGCGCGTCATCCCCAACGGCCCTACCCCATGGACTTGATCGAGCGAATCTTCACCGATTTCAGCGAGATTCACGGGGATCGCGCCTTTGGCGACGACGAAGCCGTGATCTGCGGCATGGCGCGCTTGGATGGTGACGAGGTGCTGGTCGTCGGGATTCGCAAGGGCGGCACCACGAAGGAGCGCATCCGGCGTAACTTCGGCATGCCCAGCCCTGAGGGTTATCGCAAGGCGCTGCGGTGCATGAAGATTGCCGAGAAGTTTGAGCGTCCCGTGATCGCATTGATCGATGTGACCGCCGCGTATCCCGGCCTGGGCGCCGAGGAGCGCGGCCAGGCAGAGGCCATTGCGCGCAACATCCGCGAGATGTCGCGGCTGCGCGTGCCCACTATCTCCGTCATCACCGGCGAGGGCGGTTCGGGAGGCGCACTGGCGCTGGCTGTCACCGATCGCGTACTGATTCTCGAGAATGCCGTGTATTCGGTGATTCCACCAGAGGGAGCGGCTGCCATCATGTGGCGCGACATCGCGCACAAGGACCGTGCGGCAGCGTCTCTGCGTATTACGGCACAGGACGTTGCTTCACTCGGCTGCGTGGATCAGGTGATTCCCGAGCCCGTTGGCGGAATCCATACAGATCACGAGGCCGGCGCAGACTTGCTGGGCGCGGCGCTCAGGAAACACCTCGCGGAGCTGAAGGCTCTTCCGCTCGACGTGCTCCTGGCCGAACGGCAGCGCAAATTCCGCAACATCGCACAGTTCTACACGGAAGGTTAGACCGATTCCAGAGTATATGTGCCTTTTCAGATCTATGACAGGTGCACTCGGTCTCAAAGGTTCCGGGATATAGCAACTCTGGAACCCCTGTAGTGACGAGCCTGATCTGCCGCGGATGCGTCAGATCAGAGAATGGACATGCTCCAGTTACCTGAAAACTCGCGGCGCAAAGCTCCCTTCGGGAGGTCCGCATGAATACGCCCATTGCATCCGGCGACCGGCGGCGCGCTTTTCTTGAGTTTTTTGCCGCCGTGCTCTATTTTTTCCTGGCCCGGGCGCTGGCGCACCAGGGAGCGCAGGTTCTGATTCCCGCGCAGTGGACTCCGCTCTCTGAGCAAATCATGCTTGCGGTCCTTTTGCTGATCGGCTACGCGGCCATGGGATTCTGGCTGGATCGCGAGATGCAACCGGTGAGTGCGCAGGGGCTGCCGTGGCGTGGGGGCTTCCCGCGCGAAGTAGCCATGGGTTTGGCCACGGGCTGGGGCCTGGCGGTGGTGTGCGTGCTGTTCATGGTTTTAGGGGGTGGTATCGCCATCTCTTTTTCGTGGCAGTTTTCGGCATGGGGCTGGCTTGCAGCGGATACGGCGTTTTTCGCAATGGCCGCCCTTGCGGAGGAGATCGCCTTTCGCGGCTACGGCTTTCAGCGCTTCGCTCGTGCGGCCGGGCCTGTGGGGGCATCGCTGGTTTTCGCGATCTTCTACGCTCTCTTACAAAAGATGATTCCAGGGTCGAACCGGCCGAGCATCATGGTCTCGGTTATTTTAGGACTGCTCCTCTCCGCGGCTTATCTGCGCACGCGTGCTCTTTGGCTGAGCTGGGGTCTCAACTTTGGCTGGAAGGCGAGCCGCGCTTTGCTGTTCGGACTTGCAGTGAGCGGCGACAGCACGCATTCGCCTGTGGTACAAAGCGACCCCTTAGGCTCCTACTGGCTCACGGGCGGCGGCTTCGGCCTGGATGGTGCCTGGATAGCTTTTTTTGTCCTGCTGGCAGCGCTGCCCGTCGTCTTCCGGCTCACCCGTGATCTTGACTTCCGCTACAACGCGCCGGTTCTCGTGCCGGGGGGCATTCCCGTGGACCTGGAGGCCGCAGCCCGCGCGCAGCACGAGGCTGCTACCCGGTCGATCGAGCCATCCGCACCAGCTTTGGTGCAGATTGCCTCTTATACCGCGCCTGCGGTTGAGCCGCAAGAAAAATCGAAGGACGCCGAAACCGGCGAATAGATTGTGATGTCTAGACCTACACAAAGAGACAGCTACGGAGGGTGGCTTTCGGGGTTGTTTTTTGAGAGCAGAGTAGACCCCAACAAGGTGGGGCGCATCTGTGCGGTCAAGGCCTCCGCGAGACCGGCGCCGTCCTTTCCACTTGATTGGGCCCCGTTTTTGCGCAATGCTTAACGTGCACATGGGAGGTTCCCATGACTCGTTTGCTACTTTCTCCCGAATTGCGGTCCCGCCCCGTCGCCGGTAATCCCGGCAATTCATCTTTCTGTGCGCAGCTCGCAAGCATGGGTGCGGCTGCCTTGGCCACCGGTCTGCTGTGCGCAGCATTTGCTCAGTCACGTCAGGCTGCCGCTCAGGTGCTCACCATCGACACCAGCGGCAAGGGCCCCGTGGCCTCGACTGGGCCTGTCGACCGGCGATATCAGCAGATCACACCTACGCATGTGGACCTTTCCAAGACCGAACTCGACACCAAGACCCGGCTGGGACTGGAGCGGCTGCTCGAATCCGAGCAAGGTTTTGCCATGCGGCCATTTCCCCGCGGGCACAAGGGACTGACGCTGGAAGCGAATGGCAAGCTCGATCCCGCGGGGGAAGCCTACCTGAACATGGCGGTGAGCGAAGGGATCTGTGCGAAGCCGGGTGATCGGCTGGTAATCACCGACGTCAAGTTCGACAAGTCGAAGATCATCTTTGCCCTGAATGGCGGACCGGACTTCAAGCATCGCTTTCTGCGTCACGTTCAGATTGGAGGCGACCCGAACTATAGCAATTCCGTGGTGCCCGACGAGCCGGACCCTGCGGGCGCACGGCTGACGCTGGCCTTTAAGGATCACGTTCCAGAGCTGACCGGCGCGCAAGTGAAGGCACTGTTGGCTCCGCTCATCTCCTTCGATGTGAAGACGCCTGTCCAGGCCTTCACAGATACGCTTCCGCCGGCATTGAAAGAAGCGATCCTCAACCACCAGGTGTGGGTGGGTATGAGCACGGACATGGTGCTCTTTGCCAAAGGTGAACCGCAGAAGAAGATCCGCGAAATGGATGGGCAGATGCCATTCGAAGAGTGGATCTACGGGGAGCCTCCACAGGACGTCGATTTTGTCCGCATCAACGGCAACCGGGTCATTCGCGTCGAGATTGCTAAAGTTGGCCAGCCGCTGGAGGTCTTTACCCAGGACAAAGTGGAGGGCCTGATGCGCACCGACGGTACACCGGTGATGGCTGCTAATACGCGCACCGTCGAGGAAGGCGACGTGGAAAAGGATCCCAACAAGCAGGCGCCTGATGCGCCGCCAAGCCTGCGTAAGTCGGGCGAAACCCTTCCGGACGACCAGAACCAGAACAAGAATGTGGGCGTGATGAGGCCGGTGCAGACGCCCAAGCCGAATCCGGACAACATGCCAGGGCAGAATCCTGACGATCAACCGCCAGCAGCTTCGTCGCCGAGTGGGAGCGGTGGCAGCCAGCCCGCCGCTCCGCCAGCCACCACCGGCTCCAATCCGGGCCAATCGCCCGTTGGACAAAGCCAGCCGCCTGGAGGCGCCAACTACGCTGCGCGGCCGTGAAGCGGATCGCCCCAGGCAGGAAAACCGGTAAGCAGGGTTCATGTAGACTGATAGGAGCGAGTCCGCTACCTCCAGGCAATGCTGTTCGCAATCTTGAGGTGAGCGACCGACCGCGACGTCGAAGCCGCGCGTCGTTTTTTCGCGCGTGTGCGCAGAGACATTCCATGAAGGAGAAGCACCCGACCGATGGCTAAGATTGCAAAAACTGGTGACCGCAAAAAGGTCATGGACACGACGAAGTCGACCGACTGCCCGAAGTGCAGCAAACCCACGCGCATCGTAAAGCGCGTGAAGGATCGCGAGCGGGGCGTACCGGGCGGAATCTATATCTCATGCTCTGCCTGCGACTTCTACGAAAAGCTTTAACCAAACCTGAATCTGTGGGCTGCCGGCCTGGCAGCTCATATTTCCCCACAGATTTCTATCTTCCGTTGCCGGATTCCGGTGTCCTCCTGCCACATTTCGTGGAACCGTAGCATCGTGGCTCGCGTACTCCTCCAAAACGGGAGAACTCCATGCGCAACCTTCTTCGCATTTCGGTATTCGCGGAATTGTTTTGCCTCGCCGTTTCGATCGCCTACGCTGCTCCGCCCGCGGGACAAAAGAACGCGCCCGGCACCATCGTGATCGTCTTCAAGGACGGCCATCGCCAAAGCTTTAACCTCTCTGAGATCGACCGCGTCGAGTTCGGCGGGGGCAGTTACGTGACGCAGGGTGAGGAATTCAATTCCAGCCAGCCCTCCCGAGGCCGCTTTCTGGGCAAATGGGAGGTGGGTGATGGAGGTGGACACACCTTCTACATCACATTGAATGAAGATGGCGGTGCCTATCGTTCTCTGGGCGGTGTTCACGGCCATTGGGTGTATACGGAGGGCGAAGCGCGCGTCACCTGGGATGACGGCGCCCAGGACGCAATCCGTAAAGCAGGATCCCAATACCTGAAGTTCGCCTACTCGGCTGGAAAACGGTTTACTGACGATCCAGACAATGTGACCGCCGCACGCAACACATCGCGGCCTCCGGTCTAAGCGAAGTTTTGAACGAATGTCGCGAAGCCCGGCGGTTCGGTCGGGCTATTCGATACCAGCACCGCCTAATTGCAAAGTGCTTCAGCCATCTCTCCGAGAATTGCCTCGGCCGCCTCGGCAGGATCGGGCGCCTGCGTGATCGGCCGGCCGACCACCAGATAGCTCGCGCCATGATGCAAAGCGTCCGCTGGTGTGGCGATGCGTTTCTGGTCGCCGGATTGCGCACCGGCAAGACGAATGCCGGGAATCACGAGTACGCCTTCGGGGCCGGTGAGAGCGCGGAGTGTGGCGACCTCCCGCGGCGAGCAAACAAAGCCGCGAACCCCAGCCACAAGACCCATCCGGGCCAGCAACTCCACTTGTTCGGCGGGCGAGCACCTCAGACCGACGGCGGTTACCTGGTCCTGATCCATACTCGTAAGCATTGTGACAGCAAGAAGTTGCGGAGGATTGTTCAAGTCGACTAGAGCTGCTTGAGCAGCCTCCAGCATGGCCGGTCCTCCCAAGGCGTGAACCGTCAACATGCGCACACCGAGCGTTGCCGCAGCGCGAACTGCTCCCGCAACGGTGTTCGGGATATCGCAGAACTTCAAGTCGAGAAAGACCGAATGCCCGCGCGCAATCAGAGGCTCAATGACTTGAGGCCCCGCAGAAGTAAAAAGCTCCATGCCCACCTTGAACCACTGGCAAGTGTGCTCCAGGCGGTGCACCAGTTCAGCGGCGGTGTCGGCATCTGGCACATCGAGCGCGACGATGAGCCGCTTGCGCGCCTCGTCAAGGCGGTCCAGCTCCGCCGCGCGCGCGGGCGTGAAGCTCGGTTTCAGTCGTTCCGGGATCGGCATACCTTCATCGTAAAGCAATCGACGGAACGCAGCGCGAGGCCGTGGAAATCCGATAAGCTAGTGAGAGGAGCCAATTCTTGTAGGGCGGCTTGCAGTTCGCTCTATAAATAATTGAAATGAATCAGGTTGACTGTCATGTTGATTTGGCTGAGAGTTACTCCTGTATTGGACCAGGGAGGGAGCCTTCAGCCTTGAAGACCAGATCGTTCCGGATCTTCACGTTCGTCATTGGACTGATGTTTTCTGTTGCTGGCAGCGTGGCTTGGGCTGCGGACGTCGATACTAACCCAATGAATTACGACCCGCAGGTGCGGGAAGCGTACCAGCACTTTTACAACCTCGACTATCCGGGCGCGGTCACCCTCTTTGAACATTTTCACGACGAGCATCCCGGTGACCCGCAGGCGACGGCGTACCTGCTCAATGCCGTTCTCTTCCAGGAGCTCTACCGGCTGGATCTGTTGGACACGACCTTCTACGCGAATGATGGCTTTCTCTCCGGCCGTCACGCCACCCAGGAGGACCCGAAGCACCGTGACCGCATCTTCGCACTGGCGGATGAGGCGGTTCGCGAGGCTGACTGGAAGCTCAGCCAGAATCCGAACGACGTGAATGCACTGTTTACCCGCGGCTGGGTGCGCAGCCTGCGCTGCACCTATGTAGCGATGGTCGAGCGGGGATTCGGTTCAGGCTTTCGGCTGGCGTCCAAGGCCAAAGACGACGCGCAGCATGTGCTCGCGCTGGACCCGAAGTACGTGGACGCCAAGCTCATCGTAGGAGTCTACGATTACGTCGTTGGCGCGCTGCCGCTGCCGTTCAAACTCATCATTGGGCTCGCAGGCATCACGGGCTCGAAATCCACCGGCATGGCGCTTCTGGATGATGCCGCGAACCGTGGCGTGCTCACTAAGGTGGAGGCGCGCACGGTCATCGCACTCTTTCTTCGCCGCGAGGCGAAGTATCAGCAGGCCATTCAGGTGGTGCTGATCCTCAAGAATCAGTACCCGCGGGACTTTCTCTTTTGCCTAGAAGAGGCGAATCTGCGCAAAGATGCCGGCGAGGGCATGGCCGCGGTGACAGCGTACCGCCAGATTTTGACTGATAACGCAAAGCCGGGCTACTTTGCTTCCGCCAAGCTGGAATTGGCAGACTTCGGGCTGGGCGACGCGCTGCGCGGGCAGCGTCATTACGCCGAGGCGGCGCAGGCCTACGAACAGGCTGCCGGAACGGCCGGTGTGGGGCCGGAGCTCAAGATTCGGTCACTGCTGGCTGCCGGTCAATGCCACGATCTGCTGAATGAGCGTCCCCTGGCGGTGAAAGACTACCAGGATGCCATCGAGGCCGGTCCCAACACCTCACGGGCCGATATTGCACGCAAGTGTCTGCGCAGCCCGTACCGGGGAACATAGCAAGGCGATACGCAGCGGCCTTCGCATCGTTCCGCTACAATCGGGAACCGGCGCTGGCAACTTTCCGTATCGTAGAGACATTGGTGTTGTGCCGGGAGGGATCGAGGATGGCGGTCTTTTGTCAGAGCTGTGGAACTGGACTGCCGGTGAGTGCCCGCTTCTGTTCAAGCTGTGGTGCGGCGGTTCCGCGCCCGCAACCAATGCCGGGAAGGCCGCTCATCCGGCCCCGCGTAGGCCGCCAGATCGCCGGAGTTTGCCTGGCCCTGGCCCAGTCGAATGGCTGGGATGTTTCCGTGGTGCGCATTCTGGCGGTGTTGGGCTTCTTCTTTTCGAGCGGCCTGGTAGGGGTTGCCTATGTCGCCGCCTGGATCGGCATTCCCGATGAGACGGCCAATCTGCCCGGAGCGTATCCTCCTGGTATATGAATGGCATCTACTCCTCAGACGGAGCAGCCTTAGCTTACAGTGATTCCGGCGGCGGACTGCCAGTCGTTTTTCTCCATCCCACACCCCTCGACCGCGATTACTGGCGGCAGCTGACTGTTGAGCTGGCCGGCGTGCGCGCCATTGTTCCCGATCTGCGCGGCCACGGCAATTCAGAGCTGGGCAGCGGATTATCGGTAGGCGCTTTTGCCAGGGTCCCCGCTGCGCCGGTGTTGACCATGGCGCAACTAGCCGCGGACGTTCTGGCGCTTCTCGATGTTTTGAAGTTGCCGAACGCAGTCTTCGCTGGATGCTCAATCGGAGGCTACGTGCTGCTGGAGCTCTGGCGCCGGGCGCCGGAGCGCGTGCGAGGTCTGGCGTTTGTCTGCTCGAAGCCGCAGCCGGACGCGGAGGCCAATCTGGCCAAGCGGGCCGAAAACATTGCCAGCGCGCGCGCCGGTGAGACAGCGGAACTCTTCGACGGCATGGCGCTGACGCTTGTGGGCACCACAACGCGCGCGCGGCGGCCTGCGATTGTGGCCGAAGTCCGGGCGCGAATGACACTCACGCCAGAAGCCGTGGTCGCCGTGCAGGCCGGGCTCGCTGTTCGGGCTGATTCGGTGCCCACCGTAGCCACCATTACCGTGCCGGTGCTGGCAATTGCAGCCGGCGAAGATCTGCCAGTGAGCCCGTGGGAGATGGAAGCCTTTCGCGCCGCACCGGGAGGATGCGAACTCCATCTGCTTCCCGATGCCGGTCATTTCGCCGCCTACGAACAGCCGCAGACGGTAGCGGCGCTCTTTTCCGCATGGCTGCGGCAGTTTCAAAGCTGAGCGCTACAGCGGTTTCACAGTTGCTGTATCCCGAAACGGCTGCCGCGCGGTGGCATTTTCCTCAAGAAAATGCACCCTCCTCAATTTCATCAAGGGTACATAAACTGTGGAACCGCTCTAGTCTCAGCTTCCGGCATGCGGCGCTGACAAATTGCCTTATTGAATGATCTACTTTTCACGGACTTGTTTTCCAGGAGGATCTCCTATGAACCATTCGGCAATCGAGAATAGCACCCGGCGCAACTTCTTGTGCGCCGTTCCGGCCGGTGCCCTAGCGGGTCTGGCACTGACGGATGCCTTGTTTCTTCCTAGCGGCGCAGCAGCGCAGGATGTGTCCGCCGGCGGAGCCGCAGTTCAGCTCTTTACCGCCGAAACTTTGAGGAGCGATAGCGACGCTCTCAATGCCAGTCCCGGTAACAATAGTCTTGTAGACAACAAGACGTTCACAGTGGTCATGACCACGGAAAAAGCCAAGAGCGGCAAGGAGTTTGAGTGGCACGAGGGCCGTGACCACGTCTTTCAGATTCTCGATGGATCAACGGTCTACGAGGTCGGTGGAACACCGAAGAATGGACATAATACGAAGCCGGGGGAGTGGCTTGCGCCGGAGTCCGAAGGCGCGACCACCTACACGCTCAGCAAAGGCGACATGCTGGTCATCCGCCGGGGAACCCCGCACAAGCGGACAACCAAGGACAGCGTCACGTTCTTGCTGATCTCGGCGCAGGGAACGGTGAGTGCGTAGCGCCATCGAGGCAGGGAAGCGGCAATGAAAAGAGCCTTCACCCAGCGGCGAAGGCTCTTGTTGCTAGCGCGGTTCCACAGTTTATGTGCCCTCGCGGGAGCTGAAGAAAGTGGCATTTTCTCGAGGAAAATGCCACTTTGCGGTAGCGGCTTCAGGATATAGCAACTGTGAAACCGCGGTAGTCCAGTTCCCGAATTAGCGTCGACTTTTTGAGCGCTGTGCAAGGTGGCCATTTCTCAAGGAAAAGGCCACTTAAACATCTTCCTTCGGTATACCAAAATTCGGGAACTGCTATAGTTGTGCAGGCTTTGGTGCTTTACAAGCAGGCACCTGACTTTGCCCAGGTCTACCTGCGCGAGTTGAGCTTCGAGAGCAGGCGGATTATTTCCAGATACAGCCACACCAGTGTGACCATGATGCCGAAGGCGCCGTACCACTCCATGTACTTCGGCGCTCCGTAGCTCACGCCCTGTTCAACAAAGTCGAAGTCAAGAACAAGGTTGAGCGCAGCGATGCCCACCACGAACAGGCTAAAGAGAATGCCGATCGGGCCGGCGCCGTTTACGGTCATGAACCGGATGCCGAAGAAGCCGAGCAGCATTTCAGCGAGGTAGAAAAGCATGATGCCGCCAGTGGCCGCAACAATACCCAGCCGCAGCTTTTGCGTGACCCGGATCAAGCCGGAACGGTAGGCAAGCAGCAGCACGAGCAGGGTGCCGAAGGTGAGGCTGACGGCCTGGATGGCGATGCCCGGATAGCGCAGATCGAACATAGCCGACACGCCGCCCAGCACCATGCCTTCGAGCAGAGCGTAAATTGGCGCCGTGACGGCGGACCACTCCTTTTTGAAGATCGTGACAAAGGCGAAGATCAGTCCGCCAAAGGTGCCGATCATCAGACGGCCTGCGATATCGCTGATGTCCCGGGTTTGAAGGAAGTCGTTCCAGGTCCAGGCGGCCGTGGCCAAGGCGCAAAGCAGCAGAATACCGGTCTTATTCACAGTTCCGCTGAGGGTCATCCGCGCAGTCGCGTCGATCATGCGGCCATAGGGGCCGCCGGGAACACTGCGGAATGTATTCTCGCCGAGGGCCGGGTTCGAGGTTTTCAGCAAAGGCATAAAGTCAATCTCCATTTAAAACCAAGGCGGGGGATTCTCCGGCATCCGGGCCGGAGGATTGGGCCGTTACCCTGATTACAGATATTTTAATCCCTGGGGGATATGCGCGCCGACCCCTCCGAAAAGTTGAGTGGTCCATTTTCAGGTAGAGCAGGGGGCACAAGCCGTCTTCCTCCGTCAGCCGCTTCAATTTCCCAAAAAATATTTCTAAAAAGGCTAAACTTTTCGCTGAAAGTGCCGATTAGCACCGCAAGTACGATCCTCACACGCCTTCCACTTGCGAGGACCTATGGGAAGCATCAGTTCAATTCTATCGGCAGCTTCGGTGGCGGCTTCCACGGCCACGGCCGTGACGGATCTGGCGGTCGACGTCGGGTTCACGACGACGGTCGCCGGTAAGACCTACGATGCCGGCGTTACGTACTCTGGAAGTGAGTACATCGCTACCGACCCCAATTTGAATGGGGCCGTGGCTACCGGCGAGAGCGTGACGGCTGCGGAAAGCAACCTCGCCACGCGCCTCGACGAGCTCGTTTAATTCGCGCATCGGGGTCAGGCGCGCTGCGTGTGTGCAGCACATTCCGCCGAAGCAGAGCGTGCACTCGGTCCCCGTGTTTCATAGGCTGAGGGATAGCGGGGTACCGTAGACATCAGGTTTTCGATGGCCTCGACACCTCGAATGCCACCCCGGGCCCCTTTTGCCATGCAGTTCATTGCCGCCGCGGCGCAGGAGAAATCGAGCTGCCGTTCGAGCGGCCAATCCTGTAGCAGGCCGTAAATGAATCCAGCGCGAAAGATGTCGCCAGCCCCCGTGGTGTCGACAACGGAGATGCGATAGGCAGGGCAGTGTGTGAGCTGCTGGCCATCCCACGCCAGCACACCGTCCTCGCCGAGCGTCGCGGCGCTCAACCGGCATCCATAGCGGGCCTGCATCCGGCGCAGCGCTCGCTCCAGGTTGTTGTCGTCCATGAGCCGGCAGGAAAAGTTCTTGTTCACGATCATGTAGTCGATGTTCGCGATCAGCTCGTCCACGCCGGGATAGGGCTCGTCGAGATCGGCGACGACGAGTACGCCAGCGGCGCGAGCCCAGCTGGCCGCCTGCGTGGCCGCTGCTGTGTCAAAACCGTCGACGTGCAGCACGCGTGCATTCACGATCCATTCGCGGCGGAGTTCCTCGGGGTGCAGCACCATCCGCTCGTCGCGTTGGCAGAGGATGGTGCGCTCGCCGCCGCTGTCGACCATGATGACGTTGTGCAGGCTGGCGTGTCCGGGAACGGTGACAATGCGGGCTTCGGCGCCAACGCGACCGAAGGCTGCTTGGTGCAGCCGGGCTGCGTCGTCGTCGCCCAGCTTGCCGACGTACCGGGTGCGCAGGCCCCAGGTCTGGCAGGCGACGACAGTGGTGGCCACCTGGCCGCCGGGCATGATGGCGCGCTCGCTGTATTCCACCTTGGCCCCACGCTCAGGGTAGCTCGCGAGGGGGATGACGGTGTCGGTCGCATTCAGTCCCACGCCCACCATGTCCACTCTTTGGATCTCGGTCATTTCATCATTGTAACGGGCCAGCAAGGCTGTCTCTCCATGTTCGATGCCGTGGAGTTGGATGCTGTAGGCTCAAGATAGTCCCTTGGATTTGGATTCGATCTGTGAAAGAACAAATATCCTCGCGCCCGTTTCACTATCCGCGGCCTGGCGCACCGCTTTCCTGTGGTAGCGTTTCCCTTGAAAACCTTGCGCGCAAGTTCGGCACGCCGCTTTATGTTTATTCGGGCGATCAGATCGCCGAGCGGCTGCACCTCTTTCAGCAGGCGCTTGCGGGCCGGGATCACCTGGTTTGCTATGCGGTGAAGGCCAATTCGGCACTGGCGATTTTGAAGCTGCTGGCCGGGCTGGACGCGGGCTTCGACATTGTCTCCGGCGGCGAGCTGGAGCGTGTTCTGGCCGCCGCGCCAGAGGCTGTAGCCCGTGTGGTCTTCTCCGGGGTGGGTAAGACGGCTGCAGAGATCGATCTGGCGTTGAAGGCCGGAATCCTCGAATTCAACGTCGAGAGCGAAGCCGAACTTGAACTGTTGGCGGCGCGGGCCAGAAAGCTGAAGACGAAGGCGCGGTTCGCGCTGCGCGTGAATCCGGACGTCTTTGCGGATACGCATCCTTACATCTCCACCGGCTTGCGGGAGCACAAGTTTGGCATCGACATCCGCCGCGCACCGGCAATCTACAAAAATGCTGCAGGAAATCGCTGGCTGGAAGCGCATGGCGTAAGCGTGCACATCGGCTCGCAAATTCGCTCGGCCGAGCCCTTTGGCGCGGCGATGGAGCGCGTGAGCAAGCTTATGCGGCAACTGGCGCGCGAGGGCATCGCGCTCAAGAGTGTGGATGCAGGCGGAGGGCTGGGCATCGACTACCACACCGGGGTCCCCACATCCAGGTCTGCGGCTGTGGGGTGGCGCGGCGGCAACTTCGATGCGGCCGAAAAGGTGCGCGAATACGCCGAAGCGTTGCAGAGCGCGCTTGGCGATTTCCAGGGACAATTGCTGATAGAGCCGGGCCGCTTTCTGGTGGCGCAGGCTGGCGCGCTCATCACTCGTGTGCTGCACGTAAAGCGCAACGGCAAAAAGACCTTTGTGATTACCGACGCGGCGATGAACGACCTGATTCGCCCAGCGCTTTACCAGGCGCATCATGAGATTGTGCCGGTGCGTCTAAGGGCAGGAAGGCCGCAGTTGGTCGATGTGGTAGGCCCGGTGTGCGAGTCCGGCGACTTCTTCGCGCGCGACCGCAGGCTGGGGGGTGTTGAGCCGGGTGACCTGGTGGCGCTGCTCGACGCGGGCGCTTACGGCATGGCGCAGAGCTCAAACTACAACACACGGCTGCGTCCGGCCGAGGTGCTCGTCGAAGGCGCGAAGGCAAGACTGATCCGCAGACGGGAGACGGTGGCGGATCTGCTCGCGCCGGAGATGATCTGAGGTGCGCGAGCCCATAACGAATCCCGCCTGCTATTGTGTCCACGGGAGATTTCGTCATGCAACTTCGTGTCCAGTCCATCTGTAGTCTGCTCGCTGTGGTGCTTTTGCTGGCTATCTCCGCGCCCGTTCACGCCGATTCGCTCACCGTGAAGACGTCCCAGGGCAAGGTGCATGGCAAGACGATCAACGATGGCAAAGTGCGCGCATTTCTCGGTATTCCTTATGCAGCGCCACCGGTCGGCGATCTGCGGTGGAAGGCGCCTGCGCCGCCGGTGAAATGGAAAGGCACGCGCGATGCGACAAAGTACGGCTCGCACTGCATGCAGGGCGACGTCTTCGCGGACATGGTCTTCCAGGACAGTGGGGAGAGCGAGAACTGTCTGTACTTGAACGTCTTCACTCCCGCTGACATGACAGGGCAGAGCAAACTGCCGGCGATGTTCTGGATCCACGGAGGCGGCTACTCTGCCGGGTCCGCTTCGGAGCCTCGCCACAATGGCGATTTCCTGCCACTCAAGGGTGTGGTGCTGGTCACTATCAATTACCGGCTCGACGTCTTCGGTTTTCTGGCAACTGCCGATCTTGCCAAAGAGGCCGGCGGCGCGGCGGGGAACTACGGCCTGATGGATATGGTGGCCGCGCTCGAGTGGGTTCACGCGAACATTGCAAAGTTCGGCGGCGATCCGCGCAAGGTCACCATCTTCGGCGAGAGCGCTGGCTCATCTGCCGTGAGCACGCTGATGGCTGTGGGGTCTGCGCAGGGACTGTTTCAGAGGGCCATCGGCGAGAGCGGCGGTGCGCTGAGTCTTGGCGCGCCCGATAGGCCTTCGTTGGCTGCGCGTGAGCAGCGCCAGCAGGACTGGGTTGCGGCGCTTGGTGTTTCCACGCTTGCGCAACTTCGCGCCCTTCCTGCCGCGGCGATTGCCGACGCGGCCAGAAAGCGGGGTGCCCCCGCCTTTTCGCCCGTAATTGACAGCAAGTTTTTGACAGAGCCGGTGGCTGAAACCTATGCCTCCAGCCACCAGGCGCACGTGTCGCTGCTGGCCGGGTGGAATCGCGACGAGCGGTTCGGGCTGGCAAAGGGCATGACCGTGGCCAAGTGGAAGGACTTTGCGATGCAGACCTTTGGCGAGCATGCGGCGGAGTTCCTCACGCTCTATCCCGGCGACACCGATGAACAGGCAGAGCGTTCCGCAATCGACTACGACAGCGATACGTTCATTGCCTTCAGCACCTGGAAGTGGGTAGACGCGCAGACAAAGACAGGCGATGCGCCGGTCTACCGCTATCATCTGGAGCTCGCAGCACCCCCCAGCAAATATCATCCCGGCTGGTTCGCGTTCCACTCCGACGACATCGAGTATGTCTTCGGCACGCTGGACACGCGGCCCGAAGCCGAGTGGCGGCCCGAAGACCGCAAACTGAGCGACCAGATGATGGATTACTGGACCAACTTTGCCAAGAGTGGTGATCCCAACGGGCCGGAGCTTCCGGTTTGGCCGCGCTTCGACAAAGGCGGCACGATCCTGCACCTCGATAGTGAAATCACGACCGGCCCGGACACGACGCGACCGCGCTATGAGTTTTTGCTGAAGTGGATGCCGAAGCCAGCCGCGCGGCTGTGACGCACTACTGATTCACGCCAGAAGCGGCTGCGAATCCTGCGTTTTGCGAGGCAGACATCGTGTTCGCCGAGGGCGAATCGCCGAAGTTGGAGTTTTTGGCGTTAAGGGCGTTCGAGTAATCCGGTCCCAATCCCAGCTTCTTCAACGCGCGGGAGTCGGGCATCAGCTTGGTCTGCCAGCCCTGATCGGCCTGATACTTCTGCATCGCCGCTACAGTAGTGGCGTCCCACTTGCCGGTTGCTTCACCGGTGAGGTAGCGCTCGCGAATCAGAGCCCGTTGAATCTGCGTAACACGTTCCGGATCAATTGCCTGCTGGCCGTGGAGACGGTGGGACCGGATGTGCGCCATCAGCCTGTGGCGATGATGCAAAGACGAGCTGGTGGTCGCGTGATGCACAGTGGACGCAAACGCCGGTGCCGCAAGCAGTCCAGCGGAAATCAGAAAAGCCGAAGCGGCTCGAAAGTAAAGCACGAAGGCATCACCTCAAAGAGAAACATTCAGATTACCGGGACTGTGCGTGCAGTCTAACGGATCGCTCTGGCTTGCGACAAGGAGAAAATCGGCCGAACACGTGACTTTCGGACTATGAAGGGCGGTGCCCAGGCGTGGAAATCTACCCCAGGCACCGATTCGCGCTACTGGAGCGTACCCCCCACGACGTTGATTCCTTGTTCGGGATGGTGTGGATCGATCACCTCGAAGACCACATCATCGCCGGTTTTCAGCTTGCTGACAACAGCTTCAAACTGGTCTTTCGTACCCGTAGGCTGTTTGTTGACACGGGTGATGACCAACCCGGGCTCAAGCCCCTGCAGGTCTCCAAAAGAGCCGGTGCGCACGGATTCGATCTCCACGCCGGAGCTATGAATTCTTCCGGCTATGGTCGGGGAGATATCGCGAACGACGAGGCCCAACTTGGTTTCAGCCGCGCTGCCAGAGCTTTCGGGGCTCTGTGCCGCCTGCGGGTTGTTGAGCTCGGCGAAGACCTTGTCGCGATCGCCGATGGTGACCGTCGTGTCCTGTTGCTTTCCGTCTCGCAAGAAGCCAAGGCGGATGGTTGAACCGGGCCTGCGGCTGGCGATTTCGTTCACCAGATCGTCGCCGTCCTTGATGTTGCGGCCGTCGATGGTGGTGATGATGTCACCTGGTTTGAGGCCGGCTTTGTCTGCCGGGCCTCCCTGCTGAACTTCCTGCACCAGCACTCCGTTCTTGAACCCATATACGCGGTTAACCGCGCTCGAGAGTCCTTCGCGGAACTGAATGCCGATGGAGCCGCGCGTCACTTTGTGAGCCGGGCTGATCAGGTCGTTGTAAACCGAGACCACGGTGTTTGAAGGCATCGCGAATCCGATGCCCTGGTAGCCAGCCGATTGCGTGTAGATGGCGGTGTTCACGCCAATGACGTTGCCGTTCATATCCAGCAGCGGGCCGCCGGAGTTGCCGGGGTTGATGGCTGCGTCGGTCTGGATAAAGTGCTGGAACTGGCCGCTGGCGCCGGGCTCAATAGTCCGGTTCTTGGCAGAGATGATGCCAGCGGTAACGGTCTGCGCCAACGCAAACGGGCTGCCGATGGCCTCAACCCAATCGCCCACCTGTGCTTCGTCGGAGTTGCCCATCTTGACGGTCGGCAGTGGGGTGCTGGTGTCGATCTTGATTACCGCGAGGTCAGTCGCCTTATCCACGCCGATGACGCGCGCCGGACGTCCGAGATCCTGGGTGTCTGGATCCGTCGAGAGCTTCACGTAGATCTTATCGGCCTTGTCGACGACGTGATCGTTGGTGATGATGTAGCCCTTGGAATCGACGATGAAACCGGAACCCAGCGATTCCTGCACTTGGCCGCCCTGGTCACCGCCGTCGGGCTGGCCAGGAATCTGGCCGCCAAAGAAACGGTTGAAGAAGTCCTGGAAGTTGTCCTGGCCTTGGCCCTGCTGATCATCGTCACCCTGGCCATCGTCCGGACTTTGCGGATTGGGCTGGGTGCGGAAGTGGAAGTTGCGTCGTCCGCGATTGTCCGATTGTTTAGGCAGAGTCTGGGTGTTGATGTTCACTACCGCAGGCGCCACTTCGTGCGCGATCTTCACAAACTCGTTGGGTGGAATCGTCGAGTTGACGATCTTGAGAGGTGTCGCGTCAGTGCTCGAGTTCTGCTGCTCCTGCCCGCGAACTCCGTGAGCCGCAAATGAGCCCCCAATGATGGCGGCCGAGAGGGTGGCAAGCAAGATAAATGCTGAAGCGAGACGGCGCGTGCGCAGCCGTTCGAAGAGCGATTTCATAGAGTTCCGATAACCTCGTCAGGTGGCCAGTGCTTCCGGCCGGCATCTTGATCCACAACTGTTTCCGAGTGGTTTGATGCAGCAATTCCCAGTATAGCGAGTCGCGGACCATTTCGTCCGTCAATCCAGCAACGGTTTTTGTCGCGCCACTCCTAGCATTCGGGGATATAGACGTGCGCGATTGGAAAGTGTAGCAGCGATGGGTTGCCCAACCTCCACCATGGAAGCTGCTTACGGCCGGGACCAAGCTCGCAGCCAGGCTACTGCTCGGCCGCCCAATCCAGCATGGCGAGCGTGAGCAGCAGAATCCGGCGCAGGCCCAGCTCGCGATCTTTGGCCGAATACCACTCAGCCAGGGTGTGCGCGCCGCCGCCTTCGCCGCCGGCGCCTACTGCGACCGCCGGAATGCCCAGCGAGAGCGGGATGTTGGCATCGGTCGAGCCCAGGCGCAGATCGGTGCTCAGGCCCAGGTGGCGATCGACCGCGCGCAGAGCGTCGAGCAGCGGAGAATCGTCCGCCAGCCGCGCCGCCGGGCGATCGCCGATCTTGGTAATCTTAAAGGAAAGTGGTCCTTTGCTGGAGGCCGCAGAGGCCTTCGCCTTCAAATTCCAGTTTGCTACCGAGTCTTCGATGGCGCCGCGCAACGCGAGCTCGAGACGCAGCAACTGTTCCGCGCTGGTAGAGCGGAAATCGATCGTGGCTTCGGCGCTCTCAGGAATGGAATTGACGCTGGTCCCGCCGCGGATGGTGCCCAGATTCAGCGTGGTACGAGGCTCATCGGGCAAAGCCGTCTCGGCGAGAGCGGTAAGCGCTGATGCCAGGGCGGCGATGGGATTCGGCGTGCCTGCATCGGTAAAGCTGTGGCCGCCGGGGCCGGTGATAGAAACCAAGAATCTCCGGCTGCCGAGGGCCTGGGTTACGGCTCCGTCAGCTCCTGCACCGTCCAAAACGATGTGAACGGCAACTCGGCCGCCAAGCGGACTTTGGCTGTAAAGATGCCGCATCCCGCGCAGATCACCCTCGCCCTCCTCGCCGACGTTGCCCATAAAGATGAGAGGAACCGGCAGGTCCACACCGGCCTGGAGCAACGCGTGGGCGATCGCGAGCAAACCGGCCACGCCGGCTCCGTTGTCGCATGCCCCTGGAGCAGTGAGGTGATTGCCGTCGACAACCGGTCGGAGCGGCGTGCCGGCGGGAAAGACCGTATCGAGATGCGCCGAGAGCAAAACCACCGGCCCCGTGCTTTCGGGCGGCAACGCAGCGGCAGGAAGCACTCCAAAGACGTTTCCGGCCACGTCGCTCTCCACGCGGCTCACGCCGGCCGCGGTAAATTGCCCTCCGAGCCAGGCCGCACGGGCCTGTTCACCATTCAGAGGCGCGGGAATAGCAACCAGCTTGGCTTGCCAATCCATGATCCTTTTGGGATTCGCGTGCAACCACGCAAACGCGGCATGCAAAGGCCGACGCGCAGCCACCGCCGTCACGCGAGAGAAAGCCGAATTGCGGGTTAGAAGAACCATTCCGACTCAATTCAGGGTAGCAGGGAAGCCGTGACGGCAGTCGAGGTGCCTGCGATGTGCACCATCTGCTGATGACCGTCACGCTCGTTATGGGCGTAACAGCCGATCAGAGAGCAGTGATTGCATTTCACGCCTGCCGTCGGCAATCAATACGACAAAGACGATCTCTCCTCGAACTCTGTAGATAATTCTGTAAGGTTTGAAGAAGATCTCGCGATAGGTCCGATTCCCCAAGGCCAGCAATTCGGGAGGATGTACGCCGTGCTTTGGAAGCTTTTCGAGTGTCGATATGGCCTTCAAAATGTGAAGGCCCACATAATCAGCTTTCTCGCGCGAATCGCTGTGCGAGATGTAGTCGTGGATTCGACGGAGATCGTTACGGGCGCCTGAGGTCACCCTTACGGTAAAACTCATGAGGCTTTTGCTTCTTCGTTACGATACTCAGCTAACAGGTCTTCCAGCGGAACGGTCTCTCCCTGTCCGATTTCCTTTTCGGCGATTGCGAGAATCTTGAGCAGGGCCAATGTTTCGCGCATTTCCTCATAACTATGTACGTCTACGAGTACGGCACGCGCTTCGCCATTCTGGGTGATGATGATCGGTTCTCGTTCTTCTGCGATGCGGTCCAGCAACTCGGCGGCGTGCGATTTGACGTAACTGATGGGCTTAATCTGGGTGGAATAACGCATGATGACTTGTTCTCCGCAGACTATTTATCGACTGATTATAGACCGAATTTAGATTCTATACCTTTCTTATTCAGTACTTATTCAGTCACCTTCAGCCTCCCGTAGGATACTCCACTGAATGGAGGAACAATCCTCGCGCCGGAGCAGTCGGTCCCGCGGCGGCGCGGGAACGAGCGGCTAGTACGCTGGGCATCTCCGCAGCCGTCCGGAGTCCGCGACCGGCATCGAGCATGGTGCCCACCAGGTTGCGGACCATGTGATGCAAAAAGCCGTTTCCGCGAACGCGATACACCCAAAGCTCGCCCTCGTCGCTCTCGCGGAGTTCCCAGGCTGAGGAAAAAATAGTGCGCACAGTCGATGCGGCGTGGGCGGACTCCAGTTCGAGTGTGCAGGCCCGCGCAACCAGGTCGGGATCGCTGGCCGCAAAGCTCAGGAAGTCGTGCTCGCCGAGAAAGGTGCACGCCGACTCCTCAAGCACGGCAAACTCCAATGGCCACGGACAAGGGAAGACAAAACGCGTCAGAAGTGGAGAGCAGATTTCGCCCCGGAAGATGCGGTATTCGTAGGTCTTCGCCACAGCCATGTGCCGTGCATGAAACGTGGTGTTACGCATGATCCTGGCATCCGATATGCGGATCGAAGGGGGAAGTGTTCGATTGAGCGCACGCCGCAGGTTTTCCGGGGGAATCGGCGCCCTCAGCGTGAAACTGGCCACCTGCGCCAGCGCGTGGACGCCGGCATCAGTCCTCCCGGAGCCCTGGGGCAGCGGGGATTCGCCGGTGATGCGGCCCAGCGCAGCCTGCAACTCGCCCTGGATGGTCGGCTTGCCGGGCTGCACCTGCCAGCCGTGAAAGTCTGTTCCGTCGTAGGCCAGGGTGAGCTTCCAGGTGCGCTCTTCCGGCGCAGCGCGTACGGCTGTGGCTTCCGCTTCGTTCATTGCTGCCTAACAGGTTACCTGACCTGCGCCGTTCACGGCGGCGCGCAGTGTGAGTGAGATATACTCAACTTTCTGCGCAGGCCGTTTCAACTCCGCGCACGGAAACGTCGGGAACGATCTGGCTGCCTATCGCGTACTAACAATCTGAAGAAACCTTTGCCGGAAGCGAACCTGGTTCCTGGGGGCCACAAATTTGCATCCGGAACGGTTCATAGGCCGTCTTGAGGAGTGGCGTTCCAGGTTTCGTAACAATTTGGTGGAGAGGATCATGCATTTGCAGAGCAGACGTGTGTTCGGACGACAAAGTGTAGCCGCCAGCGAGAAAACGGGACAAACCGGAAACCGGCTCAGAGCTATGGCCGCGATCCTGCTCGCGTTATCCACGGGCGTTCCTCAGGGATACGGCCAGCAGACGCCCACGCAGACGACCACAAAATCCGCATCCGAATTGCCTGCGGCTCCGGTTCCCGAGCAAACAGAACCACTGTCGCTGCGCCAGTCTGCGCGCGACTTTTCCAAGCCGGCAGGCCGCCTTCTCGGGGATCCGATCAACATGTACCGGCCCACGACCATCGCCAAGGCGGACTTCAACAACTCGGTGCGGCTGAGGGATCTGGTGAAGGACGGCAAGATCTATCTGAGCCTTTCGGACGCGATCGCGCTGGCACTCGAGAACAACTACGATATCGCGATCGCCCGCTATTACCTCGACATCGCGGACACCGATCTTTTGCGCGCCAAGGCGGGTTCTACGCTGCGCGGCGTCGGTGCCACGGTTCTGCAGAACACGCTGGGCGGTACGTCGCAGACGCTGAGCTCGAGCGGCTCGCCGGGTACCGTAAGCGGAGCAACTGCTGGCAGCTCTGGTCTTGTCTTGTCTACGGATGGCGTCGGTCCGGCTCCGGAGAACCGCGATCCGCAGGTGAGCGGCGCGATTGAACTGCAGCGGCAGAAATCGCCACAAACCAGCCCGTTTGTTCCCCGCGCGTTCACCAACACCGATTCGTACAACTTCACGTACTCCCAAGGATGGGCTACGGGCACTTCGGGTACTTTGACCTGGGATAACAGCCGCGTGACAACGACGGGATTCAACAGCTTCAGTCCGGAGCTTGTATCCAGCTTCCAGGCCACAGTCACGCAGCATCTGCTGCAAGGCGCGGGCATCTTCGTGAACAAGCGCTTCATTTACGAGGCGCTTCTCGACCGCCGCATCACGGACTCGACGTTCCGGCAGCAGATCCTTGCAACGGTCAATCAGGTAGAAAATATCTACTGGGTTGTGGTGAGCGCGTACGAGGATGTGCAGGCCAAGGAGCGCGCGCTGGTGCAAAGTACCCAGCTGGATAGCGATACCCGCAAGCAACTGCAAGTGGGTACCATGGCTCCGCTCGATGTGGTGCAGGCCGATTCGACAGTGGCCACGGACAAGCAAGCTCTCATCAACTCGCAGAGCAACCTCAACTACCAGCAACTGATTTTGAAGCAGGCGATTGCGCGGAACCTGAACGATCCGGCGCTGGTCGCCGCGCCGATCATTCCTACCGACCGTGTGAACCTCGATCAGCTTCCCGAAGAGAAGGAGACGCCGGAAGAGCTAACGCAGATTGCTTTCAAGAATCGTCCGGAGCTGGAACAGGCTGTGCTCTCCATCAAGAAAGATGAGATCACGCTGAAGGGCGCCCGCAATGCTCTACTGCCCACGCTGGACGTCTACGGATTTTACGGAGCGGAGAGCGTTGGCGGCGCGCCGAACGTGAACTGCAATTTTCTAGGTTTCAGTTGCGCTGCGACCACGACCACCGGATACTCGGCGGTGTTGAGCGACCTGGTGAACGGAAGCGGTTCGGATAAGGGCGTCGGATTCAACTTCCAGGTTCCGATAAGGAACCGCACGGCCCAGGCCGACCAGGCGCGGTCGTTGATTGAATACCGTCAGGCCGAGATGCACCTGGAGCAGCTCTACACGCAGATCCGCATGCAGGTGACGGCGCAGCAGTATGCGCTAGCCAACGACCGGGCGCAGGTGCAGGCCTCGATTGCTGCCGAAGACTATGCCCGTCAGAGCCTGGATGCGGAGCAAAAGAAATTGAGGCTCGGAGCTTCCACCACGGCCAATGTACTGCTGCAAGAGCGCAACTTGGCAGTCGCGGAAGACAACCTGATTACCGCGAACCTGACTTATGCAAAAGACCGCGCGCTGCTGTACCAGGTGCTGGCTTCGACCCTGCAACACTATGGCATCAATCTGAATGACGCCGCGACCGGTGATGTGGCGACGGCGCCGGTAATTCCCGGACTCGAGCCGGCAAAGAACACGACCGTGGCTCCAACCACTCTTCCTGGGAACGAATAGCGCATCACGGCAGTTAAAAAGAGGAGCCCGGCGGTTACGCCGGACTTCTCTTTTGTTGATGCGGGCGTGAGTTGCTCAGGGCGCTGGGTGTCGCTATCGTTCGGCGACGAGGTCGAGTAGATCGAAGAATTCAGGGAAGCTGATGGCCGCCGATTCGGCGCCTTGAATCAGGGTTTCTCCCTTAGCCTTGAGCGCCGCTACACTGAAAGCCATCGCGATGCGGTGATCACCGCCGGAGTCGATGGGAGCGCCGTGGAGAGTCTGGCCGCCGGGAACGTCGAGGCCGTCTTCAAACTCGATCACTTCAGCGCCCATCGCGCGCAGATTCTTCGCGACCAGTGCAATGCGGTCAGACTCTTTCACCCGCAACTCCCTGGCATCACGGATGCGGATGCCGCCGCGAGTAAAGGGTGCGATAGACGCGAGGACCGGCAACTCGTCGATGAGCTGTGCAGCGAGAGCGCCGCTGACCTCCGTGCTGCCGAGGCCCTCTGCGGGAGCAGTGATCTGTACCGTGCCCACGAGCTCGGCGTGCTTTTCTTCGAGATTGAGCACGGCGATATGTGCGCCGAGAGCCGTGAGAACGTCGAGCAGCGTCGCGCGGGTAGGGTTGAGGCCGAGCGACTCGATGACCAGTCCTGAGCGGGGGAAGAGCGCCGCTGCGCACAGAAAAAACGCGGCTGAGGAGATGTCACCGGGCACGGCGGCCTCAATGGCATGGAGCGGTTGCGGTCCCGCGACCGAGACGGAGTCCAGCGTGCGCGTGACGGTTGCGCCAAAGGCGCGCAGGGCCAGCTCGCTGTGGTCGCGCGTGCGTACAGACTCCCGCACCGTAGTGGTTCCGGAGGTCTGCAGTCCAGCGAGCAGGATGCACGTCTTCACCTGGGCGCTGGGGACGGGTGTGGTGTAGTCGATGGCCTCGAGCCGCGTGCCTTCAATGATTACGGGCGCGTGACCATCTGTGAGCGTGATGCGCGCACTCATCGCTTCAAGAGGTTTGCGAATGCGCTCCATCGGACGGCGTGAGAGGGATGAGTCACCGATGAGAGTGAAGCGACCCTGTTGCGGGGCGAGCAGGCCGGAGATCATGCGCATCGTCGAGCCGGAGTTGCCGCAATCGAGTGGATGATCCACCGGCGTGGCGCGGCCGGCTACGCCAGTTATTTCCACGGCATCGGTGCCGAGCCGGTTCACCTTCGCGCCCAGCGCCCGCATGCAGGTGAGAGTCGATGCGCAGTCGGCACCGGTGGAAAAATTCGTGAAGCGCGACGTGCCCGCGGCGAATGCGCCGAGCATGGCGTAACGATGGCTAATGGACTTGTCGCCGGGCAGGCGCAGGCTGCCCAGAATATTGCGGGCGGGACGAATGATGCGTTCCTGAACTGCGGTGTGCAAAGGGGCTCCGATTGCGTAGGCTCTTTTACCAGTGTAGCGAATGGAGAAGCAGGAGACGGGGGGACTCGCTGGGCAAAGCGGATTTCTCCGCTGAGTCAATTGCTGATTAAGGTGTTGAGGGCTGGTTCGGGCACGGCTTTTCTATGTCCCTGTTCCCTAATTCCTATTCCCTGCCTTTTCACCGGACGCGCAGCACGATGATCGTTTCATCGTCGAAGCGGTCCCTGCCGCCCTGAAAGCGGGTGACATCGGCGAGGATGGCGTCGGCGATCTCGCAGGCGGGCAGGTCTCGGCTGGCGCAAAGCAGGCTGGACAACTGTTCTTGCCCATACATCTCGTCTTTCTCATTCTCCGCGTCCAGAATCCCATCCGACACAAAGACGATCACGTCTCCGGGTTGCGTGGCTACATTGAACTCTTCGTAGGCAACGTCGGGAAACATGCCGAGTGGAAATCCCTCGGCCTTGACGGTGAGCGATTGCCCCGAACGGCAAAAAACGGGTTGGACAGCGCCGGAGTTTGCCACCTGCAAGGTTTGATTCTCGTCGTTCCAGAGGGCAAAGAGCAGAGTGACGTACTGCGATTCGAGCTTGCGCTCCTGCAGTGCGGCATTGAGATGGGCGAGCATGTCGGCAGGTCCGGGCTGTTGTTGTGCCGCCGAGCGCATGATGCCGCTCACCAGCGCGGCGAACAGGGCCGCAGGCGCGGCCTTGCCGCTTACGTCTCCCAGAACGATAGCGGTGCGGTTAGGCCCATAGTCGATGAAATCATAGAGGTCGCCGCCAATCGATCGTGCAGGAAGAAAGCGCACAGCCATTTCAGCGTGCGGATGCGAGGGCGCCTCCGGCGGCAGCAGCCGGAGCTGCACCTGGCGCGCCATGGCGAGGTCGCGTTCGAGCTGGCGCTCCTGCCGGATCACCGCCTGGTAGAGGCGCGCATTTTCGATCGCGATGGCGATCTGCGAAGCGAGCGTGGTCAACATGCGCTCGTGTCCTTCATTGAAGAAGCCTGTGCGCGTGTGTTCCAGGTCAAGCACGCCGATGACGCGACCCTTGTAGAACAAGGGCACAATCAGCTCCGAGCGCGTCTCGGGATTCATCTCCAGGTAGCGTGGATCCTTGCGCACGTCGGGCACGTTGATGGTCCGCCACTCGCGCACTGCTGCGCCAACCAGCCCGCTGGTTACGGGAATACGGCGCAAAGGGGCGTGCGTAGAGCCGAAGCGCCACGCGTAGCGGGTCACAAGTATTTCGCCTTTTTCATCGAGCAGCATGATGGTGAACATCTGGTAGTCGATGAGCCGGCGCAAGAGCTGGCCGACGCGCTCGAGCAGCGGGTTGAGCTCCAGAATCGAAGCTAACTCGACAGCAATTTCGTTGAGGACCTCGAGGGTCTGCGCCTGGCGCGAGACGCGCGCATAGAGCCGCGCATTTTCGATGGCCTGAGCGATGCGCGACGCGGTCACGGTGAGCAGTCGCAGATGCTCGGGCTGAAAGTAACCCGGCTCTTTGCTTTCCAGATCTATCACACCGATGAGGCGGTTTTTGGCGATCAACGGCACGGCCAGCTCGGAGCGGACTTCGGGGTTGGCAGGGATGTAATATTCCGACGATGTGACGTCGTTCAGCAGCAGAGGCTGCCGCGTGAGGGCTACCTGGCCGACCACTCCCTTGCCGACTGGGATACGCGTACGCTCAACCTGGGGCGTGTGGCCGATCTGGAAACGCATGCGCAGATCGTGGGTGTGGTCATTCAACAGAAAAATGGCGAAGATGCGGTAATTGATCACCGCGCGCACCAGCTCAGAGGTGCGGCTGAGGAGGGTTTGCAGGTCGAGCGTGTTGTTGAGCGCATCTGTGAGCTTCATCAGGTACGCGGCATCCACCGGCTCAATCCGCGTGTTGACGGGGTCAAGAGGCGAAGGCGCAGCGGGGCGGTAATCTCCCTCGAGATCGTGGTGTTCCGGCGAAGATGGCGGGGGATCAGGCATCGGTATCGAATGGAAATGATAGCAAAGCGAGGAACAGGTAACAGGGAACAGAAAGAGACTCCTTGGGCACAACGGGATTTATCTCCGTGCAAATTGTCGAATAAACACTGCGCCGGATTACAGCGCAGTTTTCTATTCCCTGTTCCCTAATCCCTATTCCCTGTTTTTCTCATTCGGCACCGAGTTCGCGCACAATGGCCACGGACGCTGAGGCGCCGATGCGGTTGGCGCCCGCTTCGAGCATGGCGCGCACATCCGCTAGTGTCCGGACGCCGCCGGAGGCCTTCACGCCGGAGCGTGCGCCGGCCACACCGCGCATCAGTGCAACATCAGCAGCGGTGGCGCCGCCTGCAGAGAAGCCGGTAGAAGTCTTGATGAAGTCGGCGCCGGCCTGGATGGCGATCTCCGAAGCGCGCAGTTTTTCTTCCATGGTGAGCAGCGCAGTTTCAAGAATCACCTTGAGCAGCGCGCCGTGGTGGTGCACAACGCTGGCCGCTGCGTGGATGGTGTGCTGTACCGCGTGGTGATTGCCGCTCTTGAGCAGCCCGATGGGAATCACCATGTCGAGTTCTTTCGCGCCCAGGCGGGTGAGTGCAGCAGCTTCCTGGCGCAGCGTGGAAACCAGCGATGCGCCAAAGGGAAATCCGATGACCGCGCCTACCGGAACACCAGTGCCAGAGAGTATGTTGACAGCGGCCGAGGCCCAGACTGGATTAACCATGGCGCAGGCGAACCGGTAACGGAAGGCCTCTTCACAGAGGGTCTCGACCTGGCCGTGCGTGGCTTCGGGTTTCAGCAGGGTGTGGTCGATGACAGACGCCAAAGACTGCCAGTTGGCCAATGTCCGAGCGGTGAAGGCAGCGGAATCGAAAGTGCCATGATCAAAGTCGAGGTCGGATTCCTGAATCGGGGTAATCGCTTTCATGGGACAAGCTCCTCATAATTGCAAACGCAGCGCTCTTGGCGACTCTTCGGGTCGTCTCCGGGAGATTGAGTATAGATTACCGGGGTGCCCGTGCCAATTGAATAGATGCGGCCCCGGCCGATTGGACGGAAGGAATCGCAGCTGGAGTACGGAGGTGTAATCACCGACTTCCTATTCCGCTTGACCGGGAGCCATGATGCAGATGTCGGGCAGATTGCGGTAGCGCTCGGCGTAATCCATTCCATAGCCGATCACGAAGAGGTTGGGAATGGAAAAGCCCACATAATCGGCTTCAATTTTCTCGATACGGCGCGAGGGTTTGTCGAGTAGCGTCGCGATGCGCAGCGTCTTGGGGTGGTGCTGGAGAAAGATTTTGCGCAGATAGGCGAGGGTAAGGCCCGTGTCAAGAATGTCTTCGACGATCAGAACGTTCTTGCCTTCGATAGGCTCGTCGAGATCCTTGATGAGCTTGACCGCACCAGAGGAACGCTGGCCCTTGCCATAACTGGAAACAGCGACAAAGTCGAAGGTCGCGTCGGCCTGGATCGCCCGGGAGAGATCCGCCAGGAACGGGGCCGCGCCCTTGAGCACTCCGATCATAACCAGCCGCTCGCCGTTCAGGTCGCGGGTAATCTGGGCGCCCATTTCGGCGACGCGTTCGGCAATTTGCTGCCGGGAATAAAGAACTTCCAGCCCCTGGTAGGTCGTAGTAGCCATATATTCAGTATCGCCTGACTAGGCCGCGTGGGACTGTGCAAATCAAATCGCGATTGCCGCAGAGCCGGACCCCAAGCCGGATCCTACACTTCCCGCGTCTATACTAAAGACTAAGGAAAGCGATGTACCCGTTTATCCATATCGGAAGTTTCAGTCTGCCTACCTTCGGGCTCATGCTGTGGTTTGCTGCGGTTGCCGCGGCTGTGGTGGTTGATCGCGGTTTCCGGCGGGCGCGCATTGAGATCGACGCGGTGGGGATCGTAGCGATCGCTGTGGTTGCCGGTATCGTGGGTGCGAAGTTGTGGCATGTTCTGGACACGCCGGCAGATTTTCGTGAGCTGGGCTGGCGGGTTCTCTATGACTCTGCGGGCTTTGCCTGGTACGGCGGGCTGGTCTTCGGCATCTCCGCGCTGGTATTCCAGGGGTGGTGGACAAAGGTCGGTGCGCTGCGGACTCTTGACCTTGCGGCGCCCGCTGCAGCCATCGGCTACGGCGTGGGGCGCATCGGCTGTTTTCTTTCAGGCGATGGCTGCTATGGGATACCGACCAGTCTTCCCTGGGGTATGAGCTTTCCCAACGGCATCGATCCGACGACGGTGCGCGTGCATCCCACCCCACTGTATGAGATGGCAGCCGGGCTGGTGATCGGCTGGTGGCTCTGGCGGCGTGGGGATAAGCCGCATGCCACGGGCGCGATTCTGGGCCAGTATCTGGCGCTGAGCGGCATTGCCCGTTTCCTGGTGGAATTCATCCGCCGCAACCCCAAGGTTCTTTGGGGCTTGTCGAATGCCCAACTCGCTAGCGCCGGGGCGGCTCTGGTGGGCATCGCGATTACCTGGTGGGCCGCCACGCGGCCAGTCGAGGCGCCTAAGGAACCGATTCCGGCTGTAGTAGAGAAACCGGCCTGACGCTTCGCGCCAGATCCGCGCCAGTCCCGGTTCTGTCTCCATTTGCCTCTTCCAAGCTACGCTTCAAAACGAGAAGGTCGTTTGGAATGTGATGGCGCGATTGCCGGGCGTGGCGCTTCCGAACCCGCCTCCCGCGATGGATTGGCTTTTGTCGAAGAGCGGTGAAAGCAATACTCCGTCTGGTGGAGCTAAGTTGACGATATTGAAGAGGTTTGCCACCACGGCCGCCAGAGTTAACGTGTACCGGCGCGGCGCAGCCTCGTTGATCGGGATTGCGGCGCCTCCGCTGCTCAAACCGCGCCCGCTCACTCCCTTGCTGATGTCGTAAGTATCGCCTTCGCCTGCGCTTTCGATTCGCGGGCCTATGCCGACAACCTTGCTCACCCGTAGATGGACGATTGCGTTGGCGGGCCCGGTGCCCAATCCATAGGGGACGATCTCTTCCCCTTTGCCAACCGGCTCGGTATCGAGACATCCATACCGCGTAGAGATCACCCCGGCTTGCCCGCACACCCCGTAGGTGGGCCGCGCATTGAACTGATTGTTGGCGGTCAGATCGTTGCCGACGGTCAAGTTGTAGGGAAGGCCAGACCGCGCGAACAACATCGTGGCGACCAGAATGCCGTAAGGGCCGGTGTAACTGTCTGCGAACACCAGCTTTTGGCGGTATCCGAAGGAAGCCCGGCCGTAGTCGAGGCCCGGATTTTGCGCGACCGATGGGACGAAGGTGACGCCCTGCGTATCGCTCCTGGCTTCGTTGAGCAGGTAGTAGCTGTTCACGGTCCAGCGCGCTGACTGATACCTGATTGTGAAGACGAGCTGATTTTGCCGGTAGACACCGCCGGACTGAAACTGGTAGTTGTAGATCCCCGGCAGCGGACCGGTGATCGTGTAGCTGGAGGGGTTAAACGTGGGTGCGTCGATACTGTTGGTCAGATACTGGTGAACGCCTCGCGTGTAGAGATAGGTCACGTTGGTGGTAACCTTCCGGGTCAATTGTCGGTCAACGCCGATTCCCCCTTGCATGTCGAGCGCCGCATGAAAGTGCGGATCGATGCTGTGATAAGAGGGAATGGCGCCGGCCGCGTTGAGAATGGAGGCAGGTTCTGCTGCGGCCGGATCGTAGAAATCGGGGTTGTCGACCACGTAGCTTTGCTGGTTGATGCGGTTGTCGTGAATCGTTTCAAGAATGTACGGCGTGCCCGAGTCTGTGCTGAAGAAGTTAGGCACCGTGAAGCGGTTATAGAACCAGCCATAGCCCGCGCGAACGATAGTCTTGGGCTGATTGGCCGTGGTATTCCCCGGGCTCCAGACCAGAGCCAGCCGCGGCGCCCAATCGGCATGATCGTGAATGCGGTTCTGGCCCTCCAGGCGCAGGCCTGCGCAGAGAACGAAGTTGGGTTTCCAGTGCCAGTCGTCCTGAAAGAACAAGGAGCTGTCGAAGAGCACGACCCTGGCCAGCGGATTCGCAATGACGGCGGCCGAATACTGGCTCGGCATCCCGGACTGATATACGCCGACCGAGCCAAAGAAATAACTTCCATTTGCGCCCGCGGTGGAGTAGCTCGCATCGTTATAGGCACGCAGGCTCACGCCGAAACGGAGTGTGTGCATTCCAGCGGTCGCTGTCGAGTCGTTGTGAAGTTCAAAGTTGTTCTGGATGTCGCGGGCAGTGCCTGAGCTGCTGCCCCCGCTTGTGAACGCACCCTGCACTGTCACAGCGGGAGCGAGGTTCGCGGCCACCTGATCGTTCTCGATATGGCTCCACTGGAAATGCGTTTCGTTTACGAAGTGGGAGTTGACGAGAATCGTGTCTCCTAACTGGAGCGCGTTTTCTTTACTGAGCACATTGCTGGCCTGGGAGGGAAGATTGAGCGCGCCCACGCCGTTCCCGCTTTGATCGGTCCGATAGAACATATCCCGGATTGTGAGCGTGTTGCTCGTTCCGAGCTGAAAGTCGATCCGGGGATCGATCTGCAAGTAGGTGATCGGCGTAGGAAATGCCTCGGCGATATTCGCGCCAGGATTCTGCGGATTCAACGCATTCACGATCGCCTCATCCTGGTGAGATATGCGATACCCACTCAAGAAGTAAGACGCGTTCTTGCCCATCGGCCCAGTTACATCCACCGCGAACGCGTATTGATCGTAGCTGGGTTGCTGCGCTACCAGCGGGTTGGCGGTGTCGAATGCAGAGGAGTTGCCTGTGGCATCGACGCTGCCCGCAAACTTCTGCGAACCGGGCTTGGTCAATACCTCCACGCGCCCATAGCCGAGACGGTCGAACTCCGCCGAAAACGGATTCTGGTTGACGCGAACTTCGAGGATCGACGATTTGGGAGGCAGCCTGCCTCCTGCGAAGCCGTCGATGTAGATCTGACCTCCATTGGGCCCTGCAGCCGGGCCGGCGAGGGCCTCGAGTTCGTTCCGCAACTCGGTGGGGTCGTCCGAGAGGGCGTCCAGCGCGCTGCCCCGCAGGACCATGGCGCTCGCGTTCTGGTCAGGATCGATGCTCACTCCCGCGTTCTGTCCGGCCACCGTCACGTTCTGCTGCTCGACGGCAATTTTGAGGGAGAGATTGAACTTCGTCGTCTGGCTGGATCCGACGGCTATGTTTTCGACGGTGAGAAGCGCAAACCCCTTCGCCGAGGCTGCAAGGGTGTAAGAACCGGGACGCAGAGCGAGGAAGGCGTAGTGCCCGTCGGCACTGGATACCGTGCGGAGAGTTTCACCGCCGCTGGTCAATGCAATCTGGGCATCAGGCACGGCCGCGCCACTCGGATCGAGAACCGTGCCCTGCAATTCTCCGGTCTGGGCCGCTAACCACCCCGCGGACAGAAACAGGGAGAGCAATAGAAAGGGGCCCAGGAATCGCGTGTTGAAAGTCATGATCTCCCGTTTGCGTCAGTGGTTTTCAAGCGAGCGTCGTGCTGAGTGATCGTGCCCAAGCAGCATCTGCCGCAAACTGCGAGCAGAACCGCTTGCCGCCGCGCCAAAACCGTGCAGAACGGGGAAAAATAGAGTCAAAAAGCCACGTCATCTGAGGCAGAATCGCCCGAGACATTGCTCGCAATTTTAGACCTGGCGTTGGCTTCGATTAAAAGTCTCTCATGCCGAACGGCCGATGCGGAAGCAAATTTCGGCACGCGAAATCGAGGTATTCAAAGGCGACGGATAAACGCGAGCGCCTCAGTGAGTTGCGGAAACCGTGCCTCTTCCGCTTTGAATTCGCGGGAATGAACGCAACGGCGCAGACCGCGCATTTTGACCGGGTGTTTCAAATGCAGCATCTCGTGGTAGAGCAGGTATTCGAGCGCGTACCGCGGGCTTGAGGGGCGGTCGAAGACGCGGCTGACCACGATGGTGTTGTGGGCTGCGTCATAGTGGCCGAGCGAACGCTTTGCCAGATGCTCGCTCCAGGTGAGCTCAGGACGGCCGAGCAACCCGCCGAAGAATTGCACATTCAGGGCATCGAAAACCTCTTCGAGGTTGAAGTAGCGCCCCTGCGGGCCGAAAAAGCGTTTGGTTCCGCGGGTGTGGCGGATCAGCTCGGCCTGGCGGGTCACGGCTGCGCTCGTAGAGAAGCGCTTGTATCGCAGATTGTGCGTCGGGTCGATCGGTTTCTTATAGAGCTTGGCCAGCAGGATGTGTGCAATGGCATGAACGACCGATTCCGGCGCGCCTTCGAGCAAGTCGGACAAACTGGCCAGAATCTGGCCGTTGCGCAAATAGATGCGGGTATTGAGTGAAGTGAATCGGCGGAAGCGGACCTGAATGGGAGGCATGGGCGCACGAGGCCGAAGCACGCGATACTCTTCCTGGAAGATGCCTGCAAAGTCAAGCGTCACTCAGTGGAGGATAACAGGGAAAGACGGGCGGAAAACAGGGAGCAGGAACTACGGAACGGGGAATAGCGAACTGACAAGGAGTGCGACCGCACCTGCTAACCGTGATCTCTTAGCCGCTATTCCCTGTTCCCTAGTTCTTCGGCTCGGCGCGGTCTTGGCCCTTTTCATCTTTGTGGGCGCTGAAATAGGCGGTCTGGTCGCTGGTAAGCTGCTTCGCCTGCGTAGCGAGATCGTTGCTGCTCTCGATGGCGTCCCGGCGTGCGAGTTCAAATCCCGGTTCGCTGGGTAGCCCGTTGAGGATCGCCTGCCAGCGTTCAATTCCCTCGTTCAGGCCTTTGAGACTGGGGCGAATGTCTGCCTTGCGGTCGGAATAGACGTCGAGATTGTCGCCCAGTTCGTCGAGAAGCGCGGTAAAGTCCTGCAATTCATTATCGAGCCGGTAGCTTCGCGCGCTGGAGTGTCCGCGCGAAGTGAAGCCTTTGATGGTGTCTGCGCGCTCGTTGAGAAATTTGACGTAAAGGTTCACGCGCGCGACCGGATCAATTCCGGCTTCGGCGATCTGGTCCTGCTGTGCCTCCGTCAGCGGTTCGCGCTTTTGCTTCTGCCCGGCAACCGGCGCGGCCAGCAGCAGAAGAAGCAGCACTAGGATGGGAGTACGCATAGCACACCCTCCGGTGCACCTATTCAAGCACACACGAGGCTGAAGATAAAGAGCCGGATGAACGTACGGAGACGTGCCGACTTTTCTGTTACTTATGGAAGACTTCCATCATGGCCTCGTTCTGGGCCTCGTTCACCTGCGAGAGCGTTTGCTGCACGAGCTGACGGTCTTCATAATTGCTGGCGTGCAGCATCTCGGTGAGGCGGAACGCCGTGTGGTTGAGCAGAATCTCGGCGTTCTTCAGACGCTTGTCGTTGTTGGCCAATGAGAGATGGATCTTCTGCGCGACAAGCTGGATTTTCTTGAGCAGCCCGTTGGCCGCTTCGATATTTCCGGCTGCGTACTGCTTCACGCTCAGCTCAGTCATTTGATGGACAAGCTGCGCGTAAAGGAAGCACTGCTCGCGAGGCTGGGCCTGGCTGGCGCGAGCCTCCAGCGCTTCGATGCTTTGCTGATCAGGGGACTTGCTGTCGGGAGACGATGCGCGCACCGACCCGGCTGCCAAACCGAATGCCACGACGATGGCGATCTGAACCACAGTCCGCATGACGGACCTCCGCTCGTGCGGTTCAACCTGAAGATGTGACTCACCATACTAGGCTCATCTCAGACAAACTGCAAGGACTATGATGCCGGATCTGCGAGAGGCGATTACCCCCGTTACTAAATTGAGATTCGAGATCCCTGGCCTGGTTTCGCGCGCGGTGAGGATTATTTGGTCAGGATCTGCAGACGTTGGCGCGCCTGCCACTCTTCGTTGGGAAACTTGCCCGCGGCCGCCTGCAGAAAGCGCTGATAGTAGGCGATTGCCTGCTGCTTCTGCTGCAGCTTGTCATACGAGATGGCCCAGAGAAAATAAGTAGATGCGTTGTCCGGCACATAGCGGGAGCGCATCGTCAATGCGCGCAAGGTGGAATCGGGGCGCTCAAGGCGCGAGGCGGTGAAGGCGAGCCCACCCCAGGCGTCGACGTTGGTCGGGTCGATCTTCGTTGCCTGGTCGAAAGCGTTAAAGGCCTCCCCATAGCGAAGCAGGTGAACCAGATTCTGGCCGTGCGCGACGAGCAACTGGGGATCTTGAGGATTGGCCGCGAGCAACCGAGCGCAGAGCTGATCGGAGCCGGCGTAGTCTCCGGCGTCGGCCGTCACTGTGATTAGCATGCGCGTAATGGCAGCGTCGGTGGGATGGGCTTCGTGCAGCTTCTGGAGGAGCGGCAGCGCTTCGGCCTTGTCCTGCGCAGCGAGCACCGTAGCGAGCTGTGCCGTCAGGGTCGGATCATCGGGGAATTGCGTAAGCGCTGTGCGGAGCATGGGCTCGGCTTCGGCATATTGCTTCCGGGCGATAAGCAAATGGGCCAAACCGGTAGTGGCGGGCTCAGACTTGGGATCTTTGGCCAACACGCGTTGGTAAGCGGCTTCGGCTGCATCGTATTGGCCAGCGTCCTCGGCTAGGCTCGCGGCCAGCAAAGTATCGTCCTCGGTTTCGGGAGAAATCTTGAGCGCCTCGATCAGGTCGTTGGATGCTGCGGTTGGATCGCTGTCACCGCCGGGCTTGGGCCGGTCGATCTGAGCCAGGGCCCTCCAGGCACGTGCTTTGAGCGCCGGGCCGGCGTCGCCTGGATCAAGCGTCGTAGCGGTCTCCAGTTCAGGGCGTGCTTCGTCTGGCTTGCCTTGCCGGGCGAGCAGAAGTCCGAGTGACAGATACGCTTCAAAGGACTTAGAATCGGCGGCGATAGCCCGGCGGTAAAGGCCGGCGGCGTCGTCGAGACGTCCCTGGGCGTCAGCCACATAGCCGAGATCGAAGAGTGCACGGGCGTCCGTGGGATGGGTGGCGACCCACGCGTCGAGGGCGGTTTCCGCCGTCTTCCAATCAGATTTCCCGATTGCCGTCTCAGCGGCCGCAACCTGCTCTGACGCCTGCGCCGTCGGAGTTGGCACCGCTCCTCCCGCGGAAGCGGGCTCTTGGGCGAAGCTGGGGTAATAACCCAACAGAGAGGCGCAAAGTACGGCAAAATAAGCGACGCGGAGCACAGAAAAATCCTCAGTAACCAGTTTACCCGGATGGGGGACCCACTTTCGGGTTACTCGGGACTGGCTTGAAACGAATCCGATTCGTCGCGCACCATTCAGCGAATGGTAGGAATGTAAGGGTTAACTAATCCTTAGGTACCTAGTCTGAAAAAACAACTTCGCCGTATGGAGCGGCATCCATCCTATCGTAGTCATTTGATTTGGGGGTCCCATCGCGGAGGATCGGAGGCGGCTTATGGACGTTTTCAATCAGCGTGGGGGATATAGGGGTAATCACATGACCTTTGTTTCGATGCAACACATGCCACTGACCAATGCTTATCTCTGCCAGGACTGCAATTGCGTCGGCAACTGTGCTCAGCAGTGCCCGGCTTGTGCCTCGGAGGCCCTTATGGGTTTGGCAGGAGTTCTGAACCGCAAAACGCAAGAAGCTGTACAGTTTGACTTTTCGCGGTTTCCTGCTCTCGCCGCATAAGGCGGGCCGGTCTGCCATCACAAGCACTTTCCCCAGGGTTTTCGGCACATTCTCTGATTTCCATTTTTGAGCGAGCGGCCTTTCATCGATACTGTGCGGCATTTGCTGCAGGGTTCCGTGCAGTCTCTCGTCGACAGCTGCACCCGCGATCTTGGCCAAGCGAGGTTGTCGCGTGGCGCACAATCTCGCGGAATAGCTAGGCGGAGAGCTTACGGCAGAAGTTTCACCTTCTGCATGCAAGAGAACTTTGGCCGTTTTGTCACGGAGAGCACTCGCCTGCCGCGCCGGAGTCGACCGTATACTAAAGAATGGCTGGTTGCGCCCTGAGCCTCACTGAGGCCGCACGGATGCTCCCGGCCGAATTTGTCCCCGGTGCACTCCCGTTGAACGACGCCATTATTATCCGCGGTGCGCGGACGCATAACCTAAAGAACATCTCCTGCGAGATTCCCCACGGCAAGCTGACGGTGGTCAGCGGCGTGTCAGGCTCTGGCAAGAGCTCGCTGGCCTTCGACACCATCTACGCCGAGGGACAGAGGCGCTATGTGGAGTCACTTTCGGCCTACGCCCGGCAGTTTCTGGAGCGGATCGAGAAGCCGGACGTCGATGAGATCGATGGCCTTGCGCCGGCGATCGCGATCAAGCAGAAGAACACGACGCGCAACCCGCGTTCAACAGTAGCCACTGCGACGGAGATCTACGACTACCTGCGCTTGCTCTATGCGCGCTGCGGCACCGTCCACTGCATCTATTGCGACGGACTGGTGAAGCGGGACTCCGTGGACGAAGCGGCGACAACAATTCTCGCGCTGGGTGAGGGAACTCGGCTGAATGTCTTGTTTCCGGTCGTGACGGCTACTCCGATGCCCCTCGCCGAAGAAAAGCCAGCCAAGTCTGCGAGGGCTTCGGGGCGTGCCGCGAAGCCCAGCGCCCGGGTCAAAGCGGCTGTGGACGGCGGCGGCTCTCTGCATATCGAGACACTAAAGGCCCGGCTGGCCGAACTGCGCGGCAACGGTTTTAATCGTTTATGGCAGCAGGGCAAGATCTTTGAGTTCTCCACGCCGGAATCGCTGCTCGATATCGACTTCAACGCTCCGCTCTTCGTTCTTTTGGACAGGGTTGTCGTCGACGCCGAAAACCGGTCGCGCATTGTTGACGCCCTGGAGACGGCCTATCGCGAGGCTGGCGAAGCGGTTTTTGAGGAAGCTCCGCGTGACGAGACAGCCGAGCGGCGACGGCTGCGTTTTAGCGGAGCCTATGAGTGCACCAACTGCCACCGGCCAGGCCGGGAACCGGAGCCGCGCCTGTTCAGCTTCAACAATCCCTTCGGTGCCTGCCCGCGCTGCCAGGGCTTCGGCAACACCGTCGATTACGATCTGAACCTCATCATTCCCGACAAGAGCCTGACTCTGAATCAGGGCGCAATCGATCCCTGGAACCGGCCCAAGTACCGCCCGTGGTTCGGAGAGCTGCGTAAGCGGGCGCCGGAATTCGGTATTCCGCTGGACGTTCCGTGGCACGACCTGCCGGAGCAGGCGCAGGAGATCGTGCTGCGTGGAAAGGGCGGCTTCGAAGGAGTCTATGGCTTCTTCGCGCAAATGGACCGGAAGAAG
>JASHVE010000068.1 GCA_030039675.1 Acidobacteriaceae bacterium
ATCAACGGCAACGCGTCCATCCGGCGTGATTAGGTTCGATGATGTCACCGAACAGGCGGGAATACACTTTAAGCACAACAGCGGCGCATTCGGCGCGAAGTATCTGCCCGAGACCATGGGCGGCGGCGTGTGCATCATCGACTACGACAACGACGGCTGGCCAGATATTTTCTTTGTCAATTCGATGGACTGGCCCGGGCATATAAAAGGCAAGTCGTATCCCGCGCTTTATCACAATAACCGCGACGGCACATTTACCGACGTCACGCGGCAGGCCGGGCTCGAGGTGGAGATGTACGGCATGGGCTGCGCGGTCGGCGACTTCGACAACGATGGCTATGACGACCTGTACGTGACCGCCATCGGCGGCAGTCATCTCTTCCGCAATCTGCATAATGGCAAGTTTATCGATGTGACAGCGGCGGCCGGCCTCGCCGACTCAGGCTTCCCGACGGGCGCAGTCTGGTTCGACTACGACAACGACGGAAAGCTCGATCTCTTCGTTGCGCACTATGTCGAGTGGTCGCAACAGAGCGATCAGTTTTGTTCGCTCGATGGCAAGCACAAGTCCTATTGCACGCCCGAGGCTTACAAGGGTCAAAGCTCGCGGCTCTTCCACAACCTCGGTCATGGAAGGTTCGAGGATGTAACCAAGCGCGCCGGCCTCTATGACGCCAGCGGCAAGTCCTTGGGCGTGGCGCTGCTTGATTACGACGACGATGGATGGATGGATCTCTTCGTGTCGAATGATACGGCAGCGAACAAGCTCTACCACAACAATCACAACGGCACATTCACGGAAGCCGGCTTCGCCGCCGGAGTCGCCTTCAGCGACGCCGGCCGTGCACGCGCGGGTATGGGCGCCGATGCAGGTGATTACGACAGTTCGGGCCGCCAGAGCCTGGTGATTGGGAACTTTACCGACGAGAGCATGTCGCTCTATCACAACGACGGGTCGGGATTGTTTACGGACCAGTCTGCGAGCGCGGGGATCGCCTCGCCATCAGCGGAGTCGCTCACTTTCGGCTGCTTCTTCTTCGATTACGATCTCGATGGCCGTCTCGACATCTTTGCGGCGAACGGCCATGTTGCAGACGATATCAGCGTCGTGCGCCCCAATCTTCATTACGCCGAACCGCCGCTGCTCCTCCACAACCTTGGACGAGGCAAATTCCAGGATGTCTCAGCCGACGTTGGTCCGGAGCTCCGTCGCCCCATGGTTGCTCGCGGCGCGGCTTATGCCGACTTTGACAACGATGGAGATCTCGATGTGGTTGTCACCACCAACAACGGCCCGGCGCACCTCTTTCGCAACGACAACGGCAATCGCAACGACATGCTGCGACTCAGGCTCGTCGGCACAAAATCGAACCGCGACGCCATTGGAGCGAAGGTCGCGCTCACGGCCGCTGGCGGAATGCATCAGCTTGCGATGGTCAAGTCCGGTTCAAGCTACCTGTCGCAGAGCGAGTTTCCGCTCACTTTCGGGCTCGGCAAACCCGGTGGAATTAGAGAAGTCAGCCTTGAGATCACGTGGCCCAGCGGCCGCAAAGAGTCGCTCGCGCACATCAGCCCGGATCAGTTCCTCGTGATTGAAGAAGGGAAAGGCATCGTATCGGCGCATCCGATCGCATTCACGCCGAAACACTAAGCACGAACCACGTGATCGGCAATAGGCTCGCACGCAAACCCGCAACGTTTGAGCAACGCGCCGACTTCGTTGCGGCTGGCCTGCCATTTCGAGGCCGCATTCAGCATGTCTTCGGCTTCAACGGGGTACCAGTTGCGCCGCTCAATCCTTCCCAGGCCGGCAACATTGATGGGCTCGATCGCTGCATTGATCTGACAGATTAGCGCATCTACTTCGTTGTTCGAGAGATTCTGTTTGGCGCGGGCGCAAATCTGCTCGCACGCAGGCCCAAACCTCGGATGCGTGCACAGAAGAAACGACGGCGCCAATTGCGGCTTGCCTAGCCTTCGCGCCGACTCAGCAAAACTCGCAGCCGCAAAATAGAGCAGCGTGAGCGCCACAAACACTTCGAATCTGCTCATGTTCGCATAGAGCGCGCCGATGAGACGCGCTGTTGTGAGCAGTTCCCGATCGGTTTGCCTCGCGTATTCCCGGAGTTGCGCACCAAATTGTTCTCTGCCCCATGCACTCTCGATGATCTCCGCAATGCGCGTGACACCGAGCAGTGTAAGCGGAAAGCCGGTAGAGAGCAGCGGATCAACAAAACCTGCAGCCGAAGGCAAAAGCGCCCATTGCTCGCCGACGATCGCCGAACTGCGAAAAGCAAGCCGGGGCATGTGCGTAAAGGGTCGCTCGGCATGCGCGTGGGCAAACTGCGACGTCAATGCGGGAATACGGTCGAGCAGCCTCTCCCATGCCGGTGCACCATCTGAGAAACGAAGCTGCGCCGTTACTTCATCCGTCGCCGCGACGCCCGCGCTCGTGATTCCATTGTTGAATTTGAGAACCCATATCCATCCGCCGTCAAAGACGTGATGAACAGCTGCATCGTCAATTGGATAAGGCGGCGGACCATCGATGCGGCCGAATTCAGTTTCCTCGAGCCTTCCCACTCCGGAGAAATGACTGTACAGGCTCTGCGTCGCCGGGTAACCCGGCAGCGGACTCTCACGCAGCTGAAACGCATGATGAAGAAATCCACGTGGCCCGGTAGCGTCAATCACAAAGCGGGCTCGAAATGCTACGGGTTGGCGGCCGCGTTCGCCGCGCAACGAAATTCCATCTTCGTGCTGTTCACAACTTTGAAGCGTGACGCGATCCAGGTAATCAACGCCGAGCTTTTCCGCTTCCCTCACCAGGAAGTGATCGAAGTCGGCCCGATACCAGTGCGTGTCGGCGATCTCATTGCGTGGGCTGGCCGCAACCAGCAACTGGTCACGGTGTTCGGGATCGAACGAATGCACGTCGTCGAGCCGATGATGATGAAACGTAAATCCGCGCTTGAGGCCGCATGCAACTTCAGGATAGGTTCGCTGCCAGCTCCCCCACTTGGCGAGGGGCCTGAGAGCTGGCAGATTGTAACGCACGCACAGTTCTTCAAAAAGCAGATTCGCCAACGGCGTCGACGACTCTCCGATCACCACCCGTGGATGCGCACCCTTCTCAATGAGCACGACGGAGTGGCCGAGCCGGCGCGCAATCATCGCCAGCAACGAACCGGCAAAACCTGAACCAACCACCGCAATGTCATACCGCGTGTTCATTTCATCTCCGCGCACGCCTTGCAGGCGATTGCCGCGGGAAGCGATTGCTCAAGATTCATCGCCCGCAGCCGCCCTATGCGAGATGCCCGGCAAGCATCGCAACAGGGCCATGTTTCCGCGTCCCACAGGTCGGCAAAGACGCGGCCCTTCTGCATCAAGATTCCCTGCTCGGCAGCGGATTCCAGCATCTGTAATTCCGGTGGCGAAAAGTCTCCAGCCGCTGCGAGTTCTTCCATCGCACCGTTGCCACCTCGCGTTGGGATCAGTGTTGCCGCAGTTGCCCCGCACTCAAACGCGAGTTGAAGCGAGCGCACAGCCCATTCAACTGCAATCTCCACGGGCATGAACGGCGGCTTCACCAGGACGAATACGCGTAAATCGATCTCGTTTTCGCGCAGGAAACGCGCGGCCGAAGCGAACATCTCCAACGTCATGCGCTTGTTCAGCCGCTGCAGAACCTCGCTATGCGCCGTCTCGAGCCCCATCGCGACTTCGAGCCTGCCGCGTATCAGATTTCTAAATCGAAGACATGCCTCGCCCACGAGCGCCGGGTGACACTCGACGATCACGCGCTCGAATGCATCGAGGCGCCGGGCAATTGCTGTATAGTCCGCGGGAGGAACGGCATGTGGATCAAAGAAGCTGCCGCTGTTGTAGAGCTTGATCTGGCGCGTCTCGGGCAAGCGCGCCAGCGCGTAGTCGATCTGCTGCGGAA
>JASHVE010000007.1 GCA_030039675.1 Acidobacteriaceae bacterium
TTGCCGCGATCTGCGAAGCGCCACGCTCCAAGCACTGCAGCGACCACGATCATTGCCAGAGCCGTCTTCAACGGAAAGACAGGCTTCGGCTTCATCGGCCGCAGCTTTGGCGGCGGCGCTCGCAGCGGCAATCGCTCGTAGATCTCAGAAGTTTCCATACACAAAAGGAGCGGAACCCCGGCCCGCCAGCGTTTGAATCAGCAGAATCAGCCCCGCCATGGCCAGTCCCTGCACCCAGAAAGGCGCTCGCGACGACGCTTTCGCTGCCCGGTCAAACCATTCATGCGGCAAGCAGTGTCCCACGGCTGCGATCAGAAGTACGCCAGCTACCAGCAGTGTAACGTTGCCCATGGACCAGGTCAGCGACGCCAGCCCGCGCAGCATCGCCAGTGCGCCATCCAAGGTTCCCGCGCGAAAGAAGATCCAGGTAAAGCACACAAAGTGAAAGGTCAGCAGTCCGCCGAGCACCTTGCTCCACGTTGCCTGCGCAGGCGCCTTGCGCCAGCGCTTCCATGCGAAAACCACCCCCAGCGCCCCGCCGTGCAGCGCCCCCCATATCAGGAAATTCCAGGAGATTCCATGCCACAGCCCGCCTAACATCATGGTCAGCACAAAGGCATAGCTGTACGAAAGCACGGGATATTTCCGCCGTTTGGGGAAGAAATCGAACAGGTAATCCCGCAGCCATTCTGAGAAAGTGATGTGCCACCGCCGCCAGAACTCGGCCACATTCACCGAGAGATACGGCTGCCGGAAGTTCTCCGGCAGATCGATGCCCAGCAGCAAAGCCGCACCGCGGGCAATGTCCGTATAACCTGAGAAGTCGAAAAAGAGCTGCAGCGCGTATCCATACACCCCGATAAGGATCTCTCCGCTTGAATAGAGCGCCGGCGTGTCGAAGATCCGGTCGACCAGGTTGTTGGCCAGATAATCGGCAATCAGCAGCTTCTTTGTGAGACCCAGGCCGATCAGCAGCATTGCCCGCGCGCCGTCTTCCGGGCTCAGCGCGAAGGACTGCGACATCTGCTCGAGCAGCTTTCTCATCCGCGGAATCGGCCCTGCCGTCATGGAAGGGAAGAACAGCGCTCCCGCCAGATAACCACTGAGGTTGCGCGCGGGCTCCATCTCTCCCAAGTACAGATCGATGGTGTAGGTAAGCGATTGAAAGCAATAAAATGATAGGCTTAGCGGCAACAGCCAGCGCCAGCTCGCGCCCGTCGCCATGGGAATCAGCTTCAGGCTCAGGAGCAGCCCCAGATTGATGGCCAGCGACCCTCCCAGCAGCAGGCGCCTGGCAGTCCCGTTTTGCCACCGGGCGAATCCCAGGCCGATCGAGAAATCCGCGGCGGCCGCAACCGGCAGCGCCAGATAAACCAAGTTGAAATGTGCCAGGAAAAATAGGTTAGCCCCGACCAGCAATCCGATTTGGAGCCGGCGTGATCCAGCCGCGACCCAGTACAACAGGCACACTGCGGCCAAAAAGATAAAAAAAGGCCCTGAGCTTAGAGACATGGGAGAGTTCCCCATAAGCTTACCCCACCCCGGCCGTCCAAAGACATAAATCGGGGGTAAACGAAAGTCGCAGGGAGCGCATCTACCTTTTCTTGTGTTTTCGTGCGCTGCGGCGTCAGAAGGAGGGAAGGCTCTGGAAATTCACCCAGACGTTTCCTTTGTTTTCAATAACTTGACCGGATACTTCCCGAAAGTACCGTTGAATAAACGGGGTATCCATCCGGTAAAATAATCAGATGACTGAACGCCAGAATCGCCACTGTGCGATGCCCTCTTCGCCGCGATGGTTATCGGCCGTCACAGCCGTGTTGTTTCTAGCGGCACTCGGCGCGTGCTTTACTGACACTACGCTGACCGTGCAGGCTGATGTCCAGCTTGCCCGTCCCGCTTCGACACTTCCTCCAGCCGCGCCACGAGCGAGCTTCCTCGCCAGGCCCAACCCGGCTCTAAAGCATTTTGCTTCGGATCTGAGAGGATTGGCCAGCTGGTATGGCAGCGTGCTGGACGGTCATCACACCGCCAGCGGCGAGCGCTTCGATATGGAAGCCATGACGGCTGCCCATAAAACCCTCCCCTTCGGCACCGTGCTCCGGGTCGTCAATCTCAGGAACCACAAATCGGTAGTGGTGCGCGTGAACGATCGGGGGATACTTTCGAAAGACCGGGTCATCGATCTCTCCTATGCGGCGGCCGATGAGTTGGGCATGATCAAAACGGGCGTCGCTCCGGTTAAGCTGGAAATACTTGCCCTCGGGCATTCCCAGATTCAGGAACCCTGATCTCTCAATATAATTGACATGGACCGGCACGAGCCGCGGCTAGAGCGGCCCCGTTCCACACCTCACAAAAGCGTGCACGAGGATGTCAGATGGCAGGACTGCCCCCCAGCAGTTGCGCCGTGCGCCGGGTGGTGAAGACGGCGCTGGCTTGCGGAGTTGTTGCAGTGTTCGCCGGACTCTGCTGCGGATGCACCGCGAAACTGGCCTCGAATGGTAACGGTGGTAGCGGAGGCAGTGGCGGGGGTGGTGGCGCCACGCCGGACTTCTCGCTTTCCATCAGCCCCACCAGTCTCAGCCTGACGGCCGGCGGCAGCGCGCAGCCGGCGACGCTGACCGCGACCGCGCTCAACGGATTCACCGGAACCATCGCTGTCGCCCTGAGCGGGCTGCCCTCCGGCGTCACCGCGTCGCCCACTTCATTGACCCTTACACCCGGCACGCCGCTGCCGGTAAGTTTCACTGCGGCAGCTTCGGCCGGAGCCGGCACATCAACCGTCGAATTCACCGGTACGTCCGGCTCCTTGAGCCACTCAACCTCGCTTGCGCTCACCGTAAATGCCGCCGTGAGCCCACCGGCGGGTTCCGTCGATGTGGTCACCTACCACTACGATGTCGGCCGCACCGGTCTCAATCCGAACGAGACCACCTTGACCACCACGAACGTCACGTCCTCTCAGTTCGGATTGCTGCGCATTCTGCCCGTAGACGGCCTGGTGGACGGCCAGCCGCTCTACCTTTCGAACTTGACCGTTGCCGGCCAGGCGCAGAATGTCGCCTTTGCGGTAACGGAGAATGACAGTGTCTACGCCTTCAATGCGGATACCGGTACGCAGCTCTGGAAGACCTCAGTCCTGGGCGCAAATGAGACCCCCAGCGGCGATCACGGATGCGGCCAGATCACCCCGCAGATCGGCATCACCTCAACCCCGGTCATCGACCGCGCCGCCGGTGCACATGGAACCATCTTTGTCGTCGGCATGTCGCTCGATTCGTCGGGCGCGTACCACCAGCGGCTGCACGCGCTCGACGTGACTACAGGCGCCGAGGTCTCCGGCAGTCCCACGGAGATCACCGCGAGCTATCCCGGTACTGGAGACAACAGCTCAGGCGGCAAAGTGATCTTCGATCCAGGCCAGTATGCCGAACGGGCTGGGCTCCTGTTGCTGAACGGCACCATCTATCTTGGCTGGACCTCGCACTGCGACGGCGGTCCGTATACCGGCTGGCTCATGGGCTACAGCGAGACAACACTGGCGCAGACCGCAGTTCTCAATCTCACGCCCAACGGCAGCGAAGGGTCAATCTGGATGGCGGGGGCCGGGCTCGCCGCGGATGCAAATGGATATATCTATTTCCTCGACGCCAACGGAACCTTCGATGCCACGCTCAATGCGAGCGGGTTTCCGGTCAACTCCGACTTCGGCAACGGCTTCCTGAAAGTCTCCACAGCGGGCAATAGTCTGAGCGTGGCCGACTATTTCGAGATGTACAACACGGTCACGGAGTCAGACAATGACGAGGATCTCGGCTCCGGCGGAGCACTGGTGCTTCCCGATCTCACCGATACCTCGGGAACTGTCCATCATCTCGCCGTTGGCGCCGGAAAAGACCAGAACATCTACGTGGTCAACCGCGACTCGATGGGCAAATTCAACGCCCAAAACGACAACGCCATTTACCAGGAGATCGACGGCGCCATTGGCGGCGTCTACTCCATGCCCGCCTACTTCAACAACACCGTCTACTACGGTGCGGTGAGCGACACGCTCAAGGCCTTTCCCATCGCCAATGCCAAGCTGGCCACCACTGCGGCCGTGCACAGCACGAACAGTTTCGCCTACCCTGGCACCACACCTTCGGTGAGCGCCAACGGAACCGCGAACGGCATCGTTTGGGCCGTGGAGAACTCCTCGCCCGCGGTCCTGCACGCCTACGACGCCGGTACGCTGACGGAACTCTACAACAGCAACCAGGCTGCGAATGGCCGCGATCACTTCGGCAATGGCAACAAGTTCATCACGCCGGTTGTTGTAAACGGCAAGGTCCTGGTGGGAACGCCGAGCGGAGTGGCGATCTTCGGCTTGCTGCAGTAAGGAAGAAACGCGCTCGCCTGCATGAACTGCGCTACCGCGCGGTCAACGAAGCGCCCGAATTTTTCGCTCCTGGAAGGGAGCGGTTGCCATTCAGGGCGTTCTCGCGCGGCGCACCGGCCAGCCTCTTGACGGGCGCCTTCCGCGGATGGATCTTCGCTAGCGTGTCGGCCTTGGCGGTCTCTCGAGGCAACGCTGCCGGTGGCGGCGGGAGGGCCGCCGCGATGCTGGCCGGTAGCTTTTGCGGCCCCTGGTCAAAGCAGGACTCCGCACCGCCGAGTTGAGCTTGGCCGAGCGCGGTTTGGATGAGGGCGCAGACACCGAGAACCAAGGCTGGAACGCCCATCCGCCGGAATTGGGATCGGCCAACGTCACCAGTTTTATTTACAGTAGTTTGCATTTTGAATGCTCTCAGCCGATCGTGATGCCGGAGAGGGGAGACTCCGCGCCCGGTTCTTTGCAAGGTAAAGGCTGCTTTGCCAAAGGGTCAATGGGCTGAATCTTATTTTTGGCTGAATTTTATCTGAATTTTTAAGTGCTTTATAATCATTAATTTGAATCGAGAATAACCGCATTTCCGCATCGTAATCTGTGCTATTGTATCCTTACTCCTCGGCGCAACCTCCGCCAGAGGCAAACGGGCTCCCGACACTATTCACTCGGCTATGGTGACTTCTACCAGTTCAGTGAAGGCGGGTTACCGCTTCGGCCCTTTTGTCTTGGACCTCCGCTCCGGAGACCTTTGCAGAAATGGTCGTCCCATCCGCCTGCAGGAAAAGCCCCGCAGTCTGTTGCTCGCCCTTATTGAGCGCCGCGGCGAGCTGGTGAGCCGGAAGGAGCTGCACGAGCGTCTCTGGCCGAATGACACCTTTGTCGATTTTGAAGATGGCCTGAATGCGGCCATGAGCAAGCTGCGCGAGGCCCTCGACGACAATTCTCAATCGCCAAAATATATTGAGACTGTTCGCGGCCGCGGTTACCGTTTCATTGCGAAGGTTGAGAGCATCGGCGCTGCGGAAGCACCTGCACAGGATATCGCCGCAAATTCCGAACCGAAACCGGAAGCGCCCGCCTCGCCGCCACCCCCGAAGATCGGCGCGAATCAATTGAGCAGGCTTCTTGCTATCGTCCTGCTGGCCGCTGTTGCGGTGTCCGGCGCTGCATTCCTCTTCGTCCGCTGGCGCGCCGCTCGCGCCCGGCCGGTTTCCATCGCCGTTCTGCCCTTCGTCAATATGACCGGCGATGCGTCCCGCGATTACATCTGCAACGGCATCACGGAAGAGCTCATCGCCCGGCTCGGGCACCTTGCGCCGGGCCAACTGCGTGTGATTGCCCCCGCCTCGGCCCGCACTTACACCAACTCCACCAAGCCGCTGCAGCAGATCGGCCGCGAGCTCAATGTGCAGTATCTCGTTCAAGGCAGCTTGCAGCAGCAGGGAAGCAATGTGCGCGTGGCTGCGCAGCTGGTGCGCGTCGACGACCAGTCCCGCGTGTGGGGCAACATCTACGAAGGCGACCTGAGCGACCAGTTCGAATTTGAAACCAGCGTGGCCGATTCAGTGGGCCACTCGCTCTCTTTGCACGTTCCCACGCTGGTGCGTGCCGACTACCGGCCCGGCAAATACGAGGCCCACGACGCGTATCTCAAGGGGCTCTATTTTGCGTCGCAGCGCAGCAAGCAGGGCTTCGAGCAGGCCATCGAAAACTTCAGCAATGCGGTGGCCATCGACCCCAAGTACGCAGCGGCCTATGCCCAGCTTGCCGACGCCTATAACCTGACTGGTCAATACAGTTGGGTGAATCCCGGCAATGCGCGCAGCCTCGGCTGGGCCGCGGCCGAGCAGGCTCTTTCGCTCGATCCTTCACTGGCTGAAGCGCATGCGGCGCTGGGTTTCTCCTACTGGTATTACCAGTGGGATCCGGAAGACGCCGAATCTGAATTCCGTAAGGCGCTTGCGCTTGAGCCGGACAATGTAGACGCACACCACTGGTATGAGCAGCTTCTCATGACGTCCGGACGGTTCCGCGAGGCTGAGCAGCAGATGCAGGCTGCGCTCGATGTCGATCCCCGCTCGCGCATCTTGCGGACGAATCTTGGCTGGCTTTACGAATACGAGGGCCGTTTTCCCGAGGCCGTCCAGCAGGTGCGCGGCGTGCTGGACGAGAGTCCTGACTTTCTGGCCGCTCATTACAAACTCTGGTACATCTACTCCGCGATGGGCGACCAGACGCATGCCAAGGAGGAGTTCCAGTGGGTGGTCCGCATGATCGCCGATCCCGACCATCGTGAAAAAATGGAACAGCTGTCGCAATCCCAGGGGTATCTCGCCGCACTCCGCGAGTTCGGCATCGGCGACGACAAAGATTACTTCGGCAGCATTGTGGACGGAGCACGCTGCCTTGCTGCGGCTGGAGATCCCAAGGGCGCTCTCAGCATGCTCGAACGCGCCTATAGCGCTCATGAGGGCTGGATGGTCTACGTGCAGGTCGACCCCGCCTTCGCAAACCTCCGCTCTGACCCTCGCTTCCGGCAGCTCGTGAGCGAAGTCCACAAGAAGTCTTGATCGTCGTCTGATCGGAGCGCTTGGTCACCGTGCCAATGCTTGAATCTCAGCAGCGACCCGGTCATGTACAAACATCAGGCTGGTAGGCGTGGTCACGGTTTCCGCATGCTGTTGTGCCGCTGCATGGATGAGCACTACCGGCCGCGGGTCCCACTGGCCTTTGTGCGAGATACGCTCGTCTTCTGCGCTCCAGCCCGGGAGTGTCCTCCACATCCAAGTGCGCCAGGAGTGGTCGCCCTGCACGATCAGGGTGGTCGCCGCCCAGCGCGGCTGTTTCTCGAGTTCGTCGAGCATTTCTCCCAGCAACCGGTCGGAGTAATCCAGGGAATCAAGATACGATCCATCGATGGCATACTGACCGGTACGCCGGTTCCAGAAGCCGGGAGGATGCGGCGTGGGCAAGTGCAGGTAGATAATGTCCGCCTGGCTGTGATCGAGGGCTTCGAGCGCATGTTGGGTCACATCGCGTACTGATGCAATATGCCCCTCGGCATTTCGCCGGGCGTCGTCCCGCACGGCCTGACGCGGCCACAGGAACTGTTCCATCAGAATGCGCAACGGGAACCACACGTTTTCCGCATAGCTTGCGTCGAGCCAGGTCGGCCCGCGGTCCTGCGCGTCGTCGTTGCTCCAGTAGCACTCCGTAGCGATCTTGGCGAAGATCGGGCAATAGGCCACGTACCAGCCCACAATGGAGGTGGTCACGCCGCGCTGCTTCGCCATTCCGAACAGAGAGGCATCGGCGTTGAACGGATGCCAGTGAGGGGAATCTTTGGTGCGGACCAGGTATTCGTTGTCCTGCGTGTATTCCACGTCTGTTACTTGATGGTCCAGCAGCAGAGTGGGCACCGCGCGCGTGGTGCGGTCGGCGATGGGCGTTACATCTGTATACAGCGTGCTTTCGGCGCGTAACCGGTCAAAATTCGGCAGCTTCAAAGACGGGTCGCGATCTTCGAACGTGTATTTGTAAGCCAGTTCGTCGAAGAGAATCCACACCAGCCGGGGTCTATTTGGGGTGGGCGTCGCGATTGGCGTAGCAAACGCCTGCGGCCCCGGCCGCCAGATCGCCGCGCGGACAAGCTGGCCGGCAACCACCAACCCAAAAATCGCAAAACCGGCCAGCACACTGCTCCCGAATTTCCTGAGGCGATGGGCAATTGGGGTGAAACGGCGCACCACCACCAGAAGGATTGCAATCCATAAAAGGCTTATACGGACCACCGTGGCGGGTTCCACATCGAAAGGAAAGACATTCAGGTTACGTGCCAGCAGGAACACCGGCATCGCGCCCATCAGGAGCCAGCGGATCGTCTTCCATCGCTTCAAACGGCGCAATACCGCCATGACAAGGCCGAAGACCACCGCTACGATCACCATGTCTGTCAGGTGCGCCAGCGCAATCCGCGTCAATTGAGTGGGAAAGCGCATGCGTGCGTCGCCGGCCGAGGAGGTCATGTCCACATAGTTGGGCAACAGCAGGATGGCGGCAAAACCCCATGCCTGCGCGATCCGTTTCATCATGCCGTGCTGATTCCCCCAGAGGACATATCGACATCGTCCGGCGCTCGTTCGAAGAGGACAAGAATCCGCTTGTTCCCAAGTTCCACGCGCTCCACAACCCGAAAAAATGGAGCAAATGCCCGGTTCAGATCGCCCTCGGTCAAATGCCCGTACAGCGCATCGCGTCCGCGCAGCCATTCCTGAAACATGGGATCTGACGGTGGCACCCACTCTACCACCAGCCAGTGCCACGTCAACCCCGCGCAGAGCTCGCCGATGTGCGTGAGGGGCAGTTGCTCGCGCAGAATCAGGTGATGAATCACGGCTAGCATCAGTACCATGTCGAACTGGCCCATCAGCCGGTCCAGCAGCGAAAGCTGCTCGCGATTCATCCAGCCTGCCGCCGGCGTGGGCCGTGCAATGTTCGCTACCAGCGCGGTCACCGGTTTGCGCTGCGCCGCGGCCGTCCGCCATAGCGTCTCCACCGCCGCTGTGTCACTATCGAGCGCGACTACTTCGGCTCCGGCGTCAGCCGCCATCAGCGCATAGGCTCCAGTGTTGGCTCCGACATCGAGAACCCGCTTCGGCCGGCACCGCTTCAGAACGCCGCGCACAAACTGCTGCTTGGCCTCCACGTCGCCCGATTGGTAATGGCTCGCCTGTTGCTCGTAGCAACTCCACTCGCTTGTTGCATTGGTCTTCGCTGCGTGGCGAATCTGCTTCTTGAGCCGCGCCAGCCGCTTCTGCAGGATGTGCCTGGCCAGCTCCGGATCAGTCGCCGATGACGGCCGAGAGCCTGCCTGCGGCTTTCCGCCTTTGCCTTCAAGAAGCGCGGCCAGCGTTACCACGTCGAGTAGCCGTGGATCGAGCCTCCGCCACTTGGGTAAGGCGCGATAGAGCGTACCGGGTTCATAGCCGTCCCGCGAGAATAACGTGGCCTGCAGCGGCCAGCCAAGATACTTTGCCGCCACCAGGGGAAGCAGAAACGTCCGCACGAACTGCCCATACGCACGCCATACCCTTGAGCGCGGGTCGGGCCGCTCGAAGGAGAGCACGTCCACGAAGACCGGCCGCGCGCCGGCAAAGAGCACGTTCAGCGGCGTGGCGTCTTTCAGCGTCCAACCCGCATCGATCGCTTTGCTGGCCAGGCGCAGAGTGAGCTCGGCCGCCGCACGCCATTGCGCAGGCGTCCACTCCCAGGGGTACGAGATCGGGTCGACCCGCGGATGCCGCAGCCAGAATTCTCCGGAATCGTCACGCTTCTCCCCCTCAGGCTCCACGATTTCGCTCGAAACCAGATCGCCGCTGCCCTCCAGTTCGCGCCGCAATGGGGAAGCCAGAAACGCGCGCGCCTCCTCTGCGGCTTCGGCACGAATGCGTCGCAGGGCGTGATCTTGTGTGATCAATAGCTGTCCGGCGGGATCGCGAAAGGTGGGCTCCAACCCAGGCCGTGCAAAGGAGAAGCTTTCTGGAGGCGTCACCGGAGGGATGGACCCTCGCTCTCTTCCACGGCAAGCTTCGGCTGTTCCTGCTCGGGCGACTGGTTACGGTGGAACAGAGAATAGATCTTTTTGCGCAGGTACCATCCTCCTGCCACGAGTGCAGAACCCACAGCTTGCACGGCCAGCAG